>CATPCO010000398.1 GCA_955652925.1 uncultured Xanthobacteraceae bacterium
CCGGCGTCTCCTGCGCCACGTGGCTACGGTCGGAGATCGCCTGAAGGAAAAATTGCGGGAGCTGCAAGACGAATACCCCTCGCTAGTGAAGGAGATCCGAGGACGAGGGCTGATGCTTGGGCTCGAGCTGACTCTCGAACATGTCAGCAAGACGCAGGATGGATTGCTGGCGGCCCTACAGGAGCACAACCTCCTATTGCACCTGGCGGTCAGCTTTTTGCTCAACGTCGAGCAGATGCGCATCACGACTTCCTTTACCCACGGTCACGTGCTTCGCATCGAACCGCCACTGATTGCTGACGAGACATTGTGCGACCAACTGATCGGCGCATTGCGGCGACTGCTGAATGTCCTGCAATGCGGCGATGCCAGTCACCTTCTAGGGCACCTCGCGGATAGGTCCCCTGTACGCGCGCCGTATCAATTGAGCCAGGCGCAGCGGCGGCTTTCCGCGTCGTCCGCTGTGTTGCCGCACAGGTACGGTGAGAGCGAACCCACACGCTTCGCCTTCATCCTTCACCCCCTAAGCATCGGCGACATGCGGCGTTTGGATGGTACTCTGAAAAACTTCACGGACGGCGAATTGCAGCGGCTCAGGTCGCGTATTCTCCCCTTCATCAAACCCTCTCCGGTTAACCAACTCGCCATTCGATCGGCCGACGGCAGCATTGCGGAGGGCGAGCTGATCCTGCTGCCCAATTTGCCTTCGGAAATACTCGCGTTGCCGGGGAACGAAGCCCTCGATCTCGTTCAGAGCGCGGTCGATTTCGCGGCCGAGCGCGGCGCCAAAGTGATTGGGCTCGGTGGCTTCAGCTCGATCGTGTCCGACGGCGGGCTTGCATTGCAGACTCCGCCCGGCGCGACCCTGACAAGTGGGAACAGCTTCACCGCCTGGGTTGCCATGCGCGCCGTCGAGGCGGTTTGCGCAAGCCGGGGCTTCGCTCTGGCGACCTCGAGGGTCGCCGTCGTCGGCGCTGCCGGCGCAATCGGGCATGCCCTGACCCTGCTTTGTAGCGAGCGCGTTGGGCAGATGATCCTCATCGGCAACCCCCGTGCCGGCGAAGCAAGCATCGGCAACTTGCGCGCAGTCGTCCAAGATTGTGAGAGGCACGTGACTTCGCTTGCTGGCAAGAAAGGAAAGTATCCCACCGGCAGCCTTGCACAGCGGTTAATTCGGCGAGAATCGGCTGGACAAATGGCGGGTACCGATCTCGAACCGGCAATGATCGTCACGATTGATCTCGACCAATATCTTCCCACGGCGGATATCATCTTCACCGCAACCAGCGCCGTGCTTCCATTCATTTCGTCGCGTCACCTGAGAAAAGATGCGATCGTCTGCGACGTCTCCCGGCCATTCAACATTGCATCCGACCTGGCTCAAGAGCGGCCGGACCTGGGGATTGTGCTAGGAGGCCTTGTCCAGGCGCCGAAGAACTCGCTGCTGGGGCTGCTCGAAGAGCGCGATCGACCGAATATTCTGATGGCCTGTGCGGCCGAAACCATCGTCCTTGCTCTATCTCGTTATCGCAGCAATCACCTCTGCGGCCGTCTCGATCTCGCAACGATCGAGGAGATGGCTCGGCTGGCCGGAAGGATGGGGTTTTCCGTTGCGGCTTGATTCTGCTCGGCACGCGTCACAGGCGCGATGACGAAATATAGAAAGCCATGGATGCGGGCCGATTAGCAAAACGTGTTTGCGTCATCGGCGCGGGCATGGCGGGACTTGCCGCCACAAAAGTGCTGCGTGAAGATGGGTTCGATGTCACTGCGTTCGAAAGAGAACCGGCCATTGGCGGCGTATGGATTGCGTCGCGCACCTATCCCGATCTGCGCGCCAATATCTCCGGGGAAGCATACGCCTTCACCGATCACCCTTTCGAAGTCAACGATGATTACCCGTCTGCGCCTCAGATTCGCGCTTATCTCGACTCTTATGCCGACCGCTTCGGCCTGCGGCGGCTGATTCGCCTCGCGACCGAAGTCATTAAGGTACGCCACGCGCGCTCGCAGTCAGGGGAAATATCGGGTTTCGAGGTCACGGTTCGGCCAGCAGATGATCCAGGCTCGCCGCAGACGCTGTCATTCGATTTCGTGGTTATTTGCAACGGCATCTTCTCGATACCACGTATCCCAGTGATCGAAGGCCGCAGTGACTTTGCGGGGCAAGTCTTTCACTCGAGCGAGATCGGCAACTTCGAGTTCCCTACCGGCAAGCGGGTGGTCGTGGTGGGCGCCGGCAAATCGGCGCTCGATTGTGCGGCGCTGGCGGCACGGCGCGGAGCGTTGACGAGCCTCATCTTCCGACGGCCGCATTGGATGCTACCGCGGTTTTTCTTCAGTCGCATTCGCGCCGACAAGTTGATGATGACGCGGTTCTCGGAACTTTTCAGTAAGTACCATCGCATGACTCGTGCCGAAGCGTTCCTGCACGGACCAGGAAGGCTTCTGGTCCATTTGTGGTGGCTTCAAAGTGAAACTCTTATCAGGATGCATCTAGGTCTTCCGGCAGCGTTCAGACCCACCCACTCCTTACGCGCAGATTTCGCGAATGTTGGTGCCGGAGGGGAATTCTATGACTTGCTGCGGCGAGGCCAGGTCATTGCGAGACGCAGCAACGTGTCGAGATTTACGCGAGCAGGCCTAGAACTCTCCACCGGCGAGCAACTCTCCGCTGATATCGTCATCTTTGCGACCGGTTGGGAGCAGAGCGTTCCGTTCCTGGCGCCGGAGTTGCGCGACGCCGTGCAGAAACACGGTCGCTTGAAGCTTTATCGCTTCATTCTGCCGCCGCGTGAGCAAGGCCTCGGGTTTATTGGATATGTAGCGTCGGTTGCATGCCAATTTACGTCGGAGCTAGGGGCTCATTGGCTTTCGCAGGTATTTCGTGGCGAGATGAAATTGCCCAGCACGCCCGAGATGGACGCCGAGATCGCCCGGGTTGAGCATTGGACGGCTCAAGTTGTGCCAGATCGGGAACTTGGCTACTTCGTCCTTCCATGTATGGCCCACTATGCCGACGAGCTTTTGTGCGATATGGGGATTGCGATCAGGCGTAAGGGTAATGTGTTCGCGGAATTCCTGGCGCCGTTCTGGCCCGCGCGGTACGCGACGCTTGCCGCCGAGCGTCGCCAAGCAAGAAAACATGACGCGGCTGATTAGGTCACCGCACGCAATGCGCTCAGCAACCCAGTAAGCTGGTCAGTTCGAGCCGTGGACAGCGCTGCTTTTGAAAATATTAGACGCGGGTATTTCAGGTATTTGACCTACGAGCAACGTCCCTCCGTAACGAACCATGAGCGCCACCAAAGGGCTGACCCCCTTGATGAAGGCGTACAACGGTTCCGAATAACAACCAAGTTTTGCTTTGAACGAGTTTGCCGTCATGCCGACCTCGATGCTTAAAACTTTTTTTTTCAAGGCGTAATCGAGAGCGGCGTATATTAAATTAAAATACAGATCCAAATCGGCGTTAAGCTTATAGTCTAGGCCAGCATACAGCATGTGACATGCTGAGCCGGCATGTAGGCACCACCCGAGAGAAATTATCTTTGTGTCTTTAGCGAACAGAATCAGATTGATCTGATCACCCAATCGGAATGTCAACTCGCGAAAGAAATCAATCGAAAGAGCTTCAAATTTGAATTTCGCCTTCTCAAGCATCTGATTATAAAGCCCGTGCGCTTCAGGCGTGTATATGCTCAAGATCTGCTCTGGATCAGTTAGAATGGATATTTCGACCCCCGCCTGCTTGAGTTTTTTGATCGAGCGGTTGATCTGCTTGCGGTAGTGCGATCTCAAGGCCGCACAATAGTGCTCAAGATCGCGAAACAGCGGCCGAAACAGCTGTATCGGCGGAATTGGAACCCGAAGATACCCGAGATTCGAAAGTGGGCTTGTCCACTCCAACTCGCATCGCCTAAACTCTTTGTAGACAATCGCATCGATTTTCAGCTCCGACGCCAGTCCGCGCACTATCTCGTCCAGCAGTGAAAGAATCTGTGGACTCGTGCTCGGTACGGTGAGAGCCAACGTATGCTGGCCGATCATCAGTGGCAGTCCGCAGATAAGCAGTTTCAACCGTCGCAGCCTGGACGAGACCAGCGGGAGGTGCCGAATGGTCCACGCCAGTCCAGGATCGGCAAAATTTGCAAGATCCACATCGGTCGCACATAGGCTGGTACAAGCTACCGGAAACTCGTTGTTCTCATAAAAAATGACGTACCAGAACCGATGGCTGTGTTTCATGCCAATCTCCACAGCCGTCATGAAGGATGGATCTAAGAAGATCGACCCACCACACGCAGATCGTACGTACTGCCAGTCCTTCAGATTGATTTCATCAACGGAATGGAAAACTCGGAATGTGTAACCCAATCATCACTCCTGGAGACAGAAAACCAGGCAACAAAGAAAATACACGAACCTAGGCGTTAGCGAAATCCAGATGATCGTCCCTGCGACAGCAGGTCGCTTGGTCCGGCGAACGCGCTTTGAGATGACACTAGCCTTCGCCGACCGGTCCAGCAACATCGTTAAACGTCGAGTGGGCCGGCCGCCGGTTTCCCTCATGACTGCGCGGAATCGCGCTGAAAGTGACTTACAGTAAGTTCCGCCGTGTTCGCGACAGCGAGCAGCTGATCGTGGCCGGTTGACGCATTTAAACAAACCTTGCAATGTCTTCACGAGCGTATTTGTGAGAGAGGGCGGCACGCATGACCTCCATGGAACCGATCGCGATCATCGGTATTGGTTGTCGAATGCCTGGCGGTGTCCGAAGCACCGATGACCTGTGGAGCTTGCTGTCCCACGGCGTAGACGCGATCAGTGAGGTCCCGGGCGAGCGCTGGAATCCATCGGCGATGTATCATCCGGACCCGTCCAAACCAGGCCGAATGAATTCCCGATGGGGCGGTTTTCTCGATCATATCGATCGGTTCGATGCGCAATTCTTCGGCATCAACCCACGCGAGGCGGCAGCGGCCGACCCACAGCAACGATTGTTGCTGGAAGTCGCTTATTCCGCCGTAGAGGATGCTGGCCTGACGCTGCATTCGCTGGCTGGCACACGGGCGGGAGTTTACGTTGGAATCTCCTCCTATGATTATAGCTTGCTGCAGCTTAACGACCGAGGTGCGATCGATGGCTACACCAACCTCGGTTCATCGCACTGCATCGCCGCCAACCGTCTGTCGTATTTTTTTAATCTCATCGGGGCGAGCCTTGCCGTCGACACGGCATGCTCCTCCTCGCTGGTCGCAGCTCACCTGGGCTGCCAGAGCCTTTGGACCGGGGAAAACGAACTGGCATTCGTTGCTGGGGTCAACCTGATCTTGCGTCCCGAGACCACCATCGGGTTCTCCAAGGCCTCGATGTTGTCGCCCGACGGCCGTTGCAGAAGCTTCGATGCGCGCGCCAACGGCTACGTGCGTGGCGAGGGCTCTGCCGTCGTTATTCTCAAGCCGCTCGCGCGTGCATTGGCGGACGGCAACCGTGTTCATGCCGTCGTTCGTGCCACCGCTGTGAACCAGGATGGCCGCACCGATGGCATTACGGTTCCAAATCGGGCTTCTCAGGCAGCCAACATCATCGATGCCCTGCGCCTCGCCAACATCGTGCCCGAGAGCGTGCAATACGTCGAGGCGCATGGAACTGGAACGCCGGTCGGCGATCCAATCGAGGCTGCTGCGATCGGGGCGACGTACGGCAAAGCGAGAAGCAATGGCGAGCGTTGCGTGATCGGCTCGATCAAGAGCAATATCGGTCACCTGGAATCCGCCTCCGGCATTGCCGGATTGATCAAGGCAGCATTGTGCCTGCAGCACCGCCAGATTCCTGCGACCCTGCATTTCGAACAGGCACACGCGGAAATTGATTTGAACGATCTGCGGTTGCACGTCGCGCAACAGCTCCAGCCCTGGCCTGAGACGAATGGACAGCCTGCGCGTGCGGCTGTGAATTCTTTTGGCTTCGGCGGCACCAACGCGCATGCCATCCTGGAAGCGCCGCCCGAACGGGCGGCCGCCTTCGGCGCGAAAACACAATGCGCCGACGGGCGCGCGTGGCTATTGCCGCTATCGGCGCGCAGCGCGCCGGCGCTCACCGATCTGGCCCGGTCATATCTCAATGAGCTCACGAAGGGGCACGCGTTGCAGCAGGCGCCGCTGCGCGACATCTGCTTCTCGGCCGCTCACAAGCGATCCCATCACGACCACCGGCTGGCTCTCGTCGCCCATAATAAAGCAGAGCTCGCAGAGCAACTTGAGGCGTTTCTGCACGGACAAACTCAGGGCAACAGCTCCACCGGCAACAAACACGCCAGCGATTCATGGCCCGTGTTTGTGTGCTCGGGTATGGGCCAGCAATGGTGGGCGATGGGGCGCGAACTGCTGGAGCAGGAGCCTGTTTATCGCGAAGCCGTCGAGGAGGTCAGCGATCTATTTGGCCAGCTCGCCGGCTGGTCGTTGCTGGACAAGCTGAGCGCGGACGAACAGAATTCGGAGGTCCAGCATACGCATATCGGGCAACCGGCGATTTTTGCAACGCAGGTCGCGCTGGCGGCGCTGTGGCAATCCTGGGGCGTCCTACCCGCAGCCATCGTCGGGCATAGCGCGGGTGAGATTGCAGCGTCCTACATCTGCGGCGCGCTGTCCCTGGAAGACGCCGTGCTGGTCGCCTTCCACCGCAGTCGTCTGCAATACCTTCTGGCCGGACAGGGCGCGATGCTGGCGGCGGGTATTTCCCGCCACGAAGCAGCGCGCCTGGTCGAACACCATCCACAGGCAATTTCCATTGCCGCCATCAACGGCCCCAGCTCAGTGACCCTGTCGGGCGATGCCGCCGTGCTCGCCGAAATAGACAAGGCCCTCAACGAAGCGGGCGTGTTCAGTCGGCCATTGCAGGTGGACGTCCCGTTCCATTGTCCGAAGATGGAGCAGATCGAAACCGAGCTGCTGGAATGCCTGAGCGGTATCCGTCCGCGGCGAGCGTCCAAGCCATTCATCTCCACCGTCACCGGCACGACGCTCGCGGGAACGGAACTGGATGGCGCTTATTGGTACCGCAACGTACGGCAATCTGTGCTGTTCTCCGATGCCATGGGAGAGCTCATTGGGGCAGGCCATCGGCTGTTCCTTGAAATCGGCGCCCATCCCATCCTACGGGTCGACATCGCGGGGTGCTTGCGCGAAAGGTCCACGCAAGGAGCGGCGTTGGGTTCGCTGCGGCGGGCCGAGCGGGAACGGGCATCGCTGCTGGGATCGCTCGGCGAGCTCTATACGCTCGGCTGCGAGATCGACTGGCAGCGGCTCTTTCCATCCGATCTGACGGCCATCCAGCTGCCGCTATACCCGTTCCAGGCTGAAACTCATTGGCGGGAATCCGACCAGGCACGGCGGACGCGCACCGGCCATTGCGTTCATCCATTGCTGGGAGACCGGCTCGAGGGACCGCAGCCGTCCTGGCAGGTAGAGCTCGATACGGCAAGACTGAGCTATCTTGTCGATCATCGGGTCGGCGACTCCACCATCTTTCCGGGAGCGGGATATGTCGAGATGGGGTTGGCAGCCGCCCGCGAGACTTTTGGACCGGTACCCTGCGCCCTCGACGAGGTCGAGTTCCAAAATTTCCTGACGCTTGACCGGGACTGCACCGCGCGGGTGGTGCTCGATTCCGGTGACTTCAGCGTCTTCGCTCGTACCAACTCTCTGGACGACACGTGGGAATTGCAGGCGCGCGGACACGTAAGGCAACTTGCCGGAATGATACCGGCCCCGGCCGATATCGGGAATGTTCGTCGGCGATGTCCCGAGCCGGTCAGCGTCGAAGATTGCTTTCAGCTCCTTGCCGACCTGGGTTTGCATTACGGGCCGACCTTTCGAGGAATTGCGCTGTTATGGCGGGGCGAACGGGAGGCATTGGCCGAGATACGAATCCCGAGGGAGCTGAGAGAACAACGATCCGATTATCGATTGCATCCGGCGGTTCTGGATGCCTGCTTTCAATCCGCGTTGGCGGCTTTGCCGGCGAACAGCTGGCGGGCGAGCAAAGGCGTAACCTACGTTCCCGTCAGAATCGAGCGCTTCCGATTTCACGCAACACCGCCAAATCATTTTTTCTCACGTGCGCAAGTAAATCGATTTGATCCATCAGAGCTTAACGCAGACATTCAACTGCTCGACAGCGATGGCAACTGCCTCGTCGAGATACAGGGTTTCGTTTGCCGGTCTATTCAACTTCGCGCGCAACCGGCGCAAAAGAACTCTTATGAGCTCGAATGGGAGCTAAGTCTTCGTCGCGTGCCCGGCGCTCGCCGGTTAAACCATTTGCCTTCACCAGCAACGATGGCTCCGATCATCGAGGAGGCAAAAGAGAGCCTCAATCGCCGGTTCAGTCGTCATCGGTTTCAGAACGAGTTCCATTCGCTCTGGCGGGCGACAGCGGCCGCCTACATCGTGCGCGCGTTACGCATGCTGGGCTGGAAGCAATCGGCCGGGGCGATGTCGATCGAGTCTCTCTCCGATCAAGCTGTGGCGCCGCAATATCATCGCTGGCTGCGGCTGATGGCGAAGGAATTGACCGCACACGAGCTTAGTGCGAGCGCGGAGCCGCAACAGCTTTGGAAGACGCTCTGGGAGCAGTTTCCGGAGAGCCAAATCGAAGCGATGGTATCCCGAATTTGCGGAGAGCATCTGCCGGCCGTGCTGAGGGGCGATGTGGATCCGCTAAATCTTCTGTTTCCGGAAGGTGAGTTGCCAAATTTGGAATCCTTTTACCAGGATTCGCCGACCCTTCGCTTCGGCAATCTGCTGACGCAGAAAGCCGTCCTTGAGATCGTCCGATGTTTGCCGCCGGGGAAGGCTTTGCGAATTCTAGAGGTCGGGGGAGGAACCGGCGGAACGACCAGCTTCATCCTTCCTGTCTTGCCGGAAAATTGTACCGAATATGTCTTCACCGATGTCTCGCCGCGTTTTCTGGCACACGCGCAACCTAAGTTCGAGCGGTACTCGTTTGTGCAATATCGGACCCTCGATATCGAGAACGACCCTATCGAGCAAGGATTCGATCCGCATTCGTTTGACCTGATTATTGCATGCGACGTGTTGCATGCCACACGCGACCTTCGTCGGACGCTTCACCAAGTCAAGCAGCTGCTCGGCTCCGGCGGGATGCTGGCACTAGTGGAGCTCACGCGCCCTTGGCTGGGCATGCATTTGATCTTCAGCCTGCTGAAAGGATGGTGGCTGTTCGACGACGATATCCGGCAGGATCAACCCTGTATTTCCCAGGACCAATGGAGGAGCCTGCTGTGTGAGAGTGGATTTAGCGAGACGGTCTGCATCGCCGATTGTCCCGAGCTCGAGCGCTCGCAGCACTCGCTCATTCTCGCGCGCGGTCCGCAGCTACCCGGTTCGTCAACCGAGGTGCCGCAAGCTCCCGAAGAGCCGAAAGCGTGGCTCCTTTTTACGGATCAAGGCGTTGGAGGTCGACCGAGCGTGGGAACGCAACTTGCCCTCCGGCTTCGGGAGCGCGGAGATAATCCCATCCAGGTCATGACCGGCGCGAGTTTCCGACGAAGCACCGACGGTGCTTTTACCATCCGAGCCGGAAATCCCGAAGACATGCGTCACGTGATCGCGGAGATCGGCAAAGAAGCGCAGCAGCTCGCAGGTGTCGTATATCTGTGGAGTTTGGATGCTGAGAGCGGAGAATCGATGACCAGCGCTGCGCTGATGTCTTCTACGATGCCAAGCTGTGTCGGCGCTCTGCAATTGTTCCAGGCTCTTTCGGCCGCCGAGAGCTGCAGTGCCGGCGGCATCTGGCTTGTCACCCGGTCGGCGCAGTGGATCGATAATCGGGCAGACCCGATCCAGTTGGCGCAGTCTCCGTTCTGGGGGCTCGGCCGCGTCGCGATGACCGAATACCAAAACCTGCATTGCCGGCTCGTCGATCTGACGACCTGCTCGCGCGAGGAGATCGATTGCCTGGTCGAAGAATTGAATGCCGGCGACGACGCGGAAGATGAAATCGCCTTGCACGGCGAGTTGCGATACGTGCACCGCTTGCGGCCGGTTTCGGCGCCGGCCGGGCATGGATCAGCTGGCGAACCAGGTCAGCAGCCATTCCGAATCGAGTTGCACCGGCCGGGAATTGTGGAGTCGCTCTCGGCACGATCTTTCAGACGCATCGCGCCCAGGTCCAATGAGGTCGAAGTTGAAATTGCTGCTGCCGGTCTGAACTTCAAGGACTTGATGCTGGCCATGGGAATGGTTCCCAAAGAGGCGCTCGCGAATGATGCTGCTGGCCGGCTTCTTGGTCTGGAGTTCGCCGGTCGCGTGGTCTCGGTCGGAGACCATGTTTCGGAATTTGCCGTTGGTGATAACGTCGTGGGTGTCGGCCGCGGCCTGGCGAGTCATATCACCGTCGATCAGCGATTTATTGCGCGCAAACCCAGTCACCTCACATTCGAGCAGGCGGTCACAATTCCCAGCGCCTTTATGACGGCCTGGTACTCGCTACACACGCTCGGACAGATGCAGCCGGGGGAACGCGTTCTGATCCATTCCGCCACCGGCGGAGTCGGGCTGGCGGCCGTTCAACTCGCCCAGCGGGCGGGGGCAACCGTGTTCGCGACCGCCGGCTCGCCCGAGAAACGGGAGCTACTCAGGGCGCTCGGCGTGCCGCACGTAATGAACTCGCGCACGCTCGCCTTTGCCGACGAGCTGCTCAAATTGACCGAGGGTGAGGGCGTCGACCTTGTGCTGAACTCGCTGGCGGGCGAAGCAATCGAGAAGAATCTCTCGATTCTGCGACCCTATGGACGCTGCATCGAGATCGGTATCACCGACATCTACCAGAATCGCAAGATCGGAATGCGGCCACTGCGAAAGAACATTTCTCTATTTGCAGTCGATTTGGGCGCCGACTTCGTTCAGCGCGGTGACCGGCGGCCGACAGTTCTGCGCGAGGTGCTGGAGCGATTTGAAAACAATGAATTGCGGCCGCTCCCGCACCGGGTATTTCCGGTGGCGCGTGTTGTTGATGCGTTGCGTCAGATGGCGCAGGCGAAGCACGTCGGTAAGCTGGTTGTCTCGATGAACGATGCGGAGGGGCTGCAGATCGAGCCGCAGCCCCGTGCTTTCGCGCTCGATCCCGACGCAGCCTACCTGATCACCGGCGGGCTCGGAGGATTCGGGTTGGCCGTCGCCCACCACCTGGTACGGCGTGGAGCTCGGCAGATCGTCCTGGTAGGCCGCGGGGATCCCTCGCCATCGGCACTGGCTGCTGTGGATGTGATGCGGCAGCGGGGCGCCGAGGTGAGGATTTGCAAAGCGGATATCACCGATTGCGAACAAGCGCGGGAGG
>CATPCO010000399.1 GCA_955652925.1 uncultured Xanthobacteraceae bacterium
CGCGTCCGAGAGAAGCGACCAATACCTTGGAGGTCGGGAGCATGGCTGCTCGCCGCGATGATTGTCGCGGCCTCTCACGCGGCGCAAGCGCATGGGATTGTGGGTAACCGTGTCTTTCCCGGCACTCTTGCTTTCGACGATCCAGCGGTTATGGACGAGTTGGTCTTGCCCGCAACGAACTTCAAACATCCCGGTGCAGGCGCTGATGTCACGGATAACCGCGCCGGCTGGTCATTCACGCGGCTCCTGACCTCTACGGTTTCCATTGGGGTCGAGGGCGGATGGATACACCGAAACTGGGGAGTTGCCCAACGCTCGGGGTTCGACACGACTGCGCTAACAGTCAAGGGCCTCCTGTATAGGAACGAACTGCACGAGGTGATGATCTCGGCCGGTCTAGCATGGGGCATCGGCCACTCCGGGGCTCAAGGCGTTGGTGCAAACAAACCGGACACGATCCTGCCCGGCATCTTCTTTGGGAAAGGCTTCGGCGACGCGCCCCAAAGCGTCGGGTGGCTGCGGCCGTTCGCCATCAC
Source organism: uncultured Xanthobacteraceae bacterium (assembly GCA_955652925.1). GTDB lineage: Bacteria > Pseudomonadota > Alphaproteobacteria > Rhizobiales > Xanthobacteraceae > VAZQ01. The sequence goes on from CATPCO010000399.1 coordinate 537, forward strand.
CGGCGCGGTAACCCTGGAGCACCCGATGACGGGAACATCGATTAACTCCGGTATCGATCAGGAGACCGGCGCGCTAGGCCCAATGCTCCCGCGTAACGTCGATACACTGCATTGGGGTTTCTCGATCCAATACAGCACGTACTATCTCACCAGCCGCTACACGCCCGGCAAGCTGCCGAAGAAGGAGCCGGTAAATCAGTTCATCCCGCTCATTGAGTTCGCGTTCGATAGTCCGCGTGGAGAAAAGACGGCCGCCACCATGAACCCCGGCTTGGCGTATGTAGCCGGTGCCTGGCAGCTTGCCGCCGAGGCCATCGTTCCGCTCAACAGCGAGGGCGGGCGGACGATCGGCGCGCGGGCATATTTGTTCCTGTTTCTCGACGATCTCTTCCCTGCGGTGTTTGGAAAACCACTCCTGGGTAGATGAATGACTGTTCCGGCGACTGTGATCGGGTTTCTTAGAAAACATGCATGCCCAAAAGCTTGGCCGTGCGGCCAGCATCATCGCCATTCAGGTGAGGGCTGCTAATGGGATGGTCACTGTCGTGCAGACAAAAACAACCGATGCCATCGCAGAAGGCCGCCTGATCTGACGGGGCGGCAGCGGATGCAAATCATCGTCTGCGGGCTCGATCATATGCATGCAATGCTCGGCCGCAGCACCCTGTTGCTGGTGGAACTCCGATTTGGCCAAGGCCATCAGGGGCGAGTGCAACGGCATTCAATGACAGTTGTGTGGTGCATCACAGCAAATTTAGGCATGGAATGGCCGAGTTGGGTCAAAACCTGAATCCCTCGTCGGCACTCGAACGACAGTTTTTGCCAACGCGGACATGCCTGCCGCAATGACCTGGGCCGCCATGTGCCACGAGCCGGCATCCAGGCTTATCAGAATTTGTCAAAGGAATGCTGCACCGCAGCGAACAGCGCTGAACTTGCCAACAGTTCCGCGCGATGGTCAAACTCAATCAGATGGTCTCAATTCCTGACGCAACATCGGAGCGAGGGCATGGTGAAAAAGCGGAGGGCCAAGCGTCGGCCGTGGAACAAGGGCCTTGAGGTTGGGAAAAAGGGTGCGTTCACGCCAGCGCAAGTGAAGCGAATTCGACAGGTTCTCATGGCCCGTGGGGTGTCGGGGCTCAGGGACCTCGCTTTGTTCCAGGTGGCGATCGACACCATGCTGCATGGGCCGGACCTATTCAATCTCACAGTCAAGGACGTTCAGCTTCCCAACGGTAAAATTCGTTCAGTTATCAAAGTCGCGCGCAGGAGCGGAATGCCGCCGGTCCGATGCGCCTTTTCCAAAACGACAGCCAGCGCACTTGGAAAATGGATCGCCGCGTCTCGCAACAAGCGTGCAGATTACCTTTTCCCAGGCCGGGGCGCCGGGTCTCCTCGTCCAATGGGGGTTCGACACATGAACCGTCTGCTGAAATTCTGGATTGCCGAGGCGGGACTCGATCGCAAGAAGTACGGCAACGAATCCTTACGACGGACAAAGGCTCTCCACATTTTGAAGGGCACCGGCGATTTGGAGATGGTTCGGATGCTGCTAGGTCACGCGAAGATCGAATCAACGGCGAGGTTTCTGCGCGTGCCCACAACGTCCGACCCAATCGCTATTAGTCGAGCATTCGACATCTGACGCGGGCACGTCTTCTACACGTCCGCAGCATCCGCAATTGCGGTCGTAAACTGAGCGGAATGGACCGCTGTTAGGTGCCGGGAACGAACCGACTGCTCGCAACGAGGTTCGGAAGCGTCTGCGTTAGAATCTCGTTGGCCTGTCGTGCGATTCGGGTCACAAGCTCGCCAGCGGATGGGATATCGTGAATCAGCCCGGCATCCTGGCCCATCGATAGCGGCCCCTCATCGATATCACCGGCTTCGCGGGCGGCCCTAAGTTTAGCGATTGCCGCGACCCGGTCTTGTCTTAAAGCCCATTCGCGGCCTGCCCAGCGTTCAATGAATTTGTTCCGACGCGATCGCGTCATGGCGCCGGGCCAGACCAAACCAGCGGCAATATCGGGAATCTCGGATAGTTGCGTGTCATGACCGTCGCTCTCTACAATCGCCTGCTTGAAGTTAGGATGCAGTGGCGATTCCACGCTTGCCAGGAATCGCGTGCCAAGCAGAATTCCTTGTGCGCCGAGGGCCAGCGCCGCGACAAGACCCCGTCCGTCGGCGAAACCTCCTGCGGCGAGTACCGGAACTGGTCGGACCGCGTCGACGATCATGGGAATAAGGGGCATGCTGCCCATCCAGCCCACGTGACCACCGCCCTCACTGCCCTGGGCGATGATGACATCTGCCCCAGCTTTCGCCGCGCGCACCGCCTCCTTAACCGCTCCCGCCATATAGGTGACTTTACAGCCTGCCTCGTGGGCACGGTTGAAATACGGCTTGAGCTCTTGGTCGGTTCGAGCCCAGGCGAACTGCATGACGGCGGGGCGGAGATCGAGAGCTGCGGCGAAGCTGTCCTCGCGCGTGTCGAACAGAAGAAAATTTAGTCCGAATGGCTTGTTGGTTTCCTTGCGGGTTGCTGCCGTACGCTCGCGAACCTGTTCCGGCGTAAGATAATGACAACCCATTGCGCCAAGGCCGCCTGCTCGTGATACGGCGGCGGTCATCGCTGGTGAGGAAGCCGATCCCATACCGCCAAGCGCGATGGGATGTTGGATATCCAACAGATCACAGATTGGCGTTCGGATCATGACTCGGCTCCAAAGATATTCCGCACTCGGTTCTCCTCGATTAGCTGACATGCGTCGCGGCGGTGCTGGGAAGTTGGCCTGTTGCTTTTTTCCATGAGTCAATCTGCCCGACCCCCGAAACGAACCTGACACTCCCTGGCAAGGTCGAGGTGACCCGTGTGAATGGGGAGCAACCGGCAACTCGGCCAAACGA
>CATPCO010000400.1 GCA_955652925.1 uncultured Xanthobacteraceae bacterium
GCAGCCTTCCAGACCCTGGTAGCGCCAGGGAAACGCGCCGATCAGTGCGCGTTTGTTGAGCATCAGCTCGATGTCGCCGCCCAGATTCTCGGCATGCAGCAGCCCTTCCTGGAAAGCCCAGTTGTGGAAGGGAAAGATATCGGAAACCACTCTGCGGCCCGATCGCTTGTGCGTGTATTCGAAGGTGCCAAAGAATTCCGCCGGAGTCTTGCCGTGCGCCTTAGTGAATTGCGCCGCGAGGTCGGCTCGCATGTTGCGGATCGAAGTGTTCATCGCGTGGTCGCACGAGCCCGTGTCCATGGCCCACCACTTGATCTTCTTGCGCAACATCCATTGCAGGCAATCGAGATCGGGACCGGGGTGATAACAGAAATATTTCACCAGATCCTGCTGCGGCTGGCCCTCGTAGTACCGGTGCCAGCCAGTGTGCAGAACGAGGATGTCACCTTCGCGGATATCGGCGCCCGCGCTCTCAATGATCTCGGGCGTGATCACCGCCCAATCCGACATTTTGCTTGCAATGTCGACCACGACCCCGCGATTGACGAGATAATCGAGCGGGAGGGAGGCCATGTCGCCCTTGGGATTATCGGTCGCGTGCATGGCGCCGTCGAAATGGGTTCCGACATGCAGCGCAGTATCGATGCGTTGCGCAACAATCATCTGCGTCTGCAGATTCTGCGCGTAATACATCTTGTTGCCGGCATACCCGACCCAGCCCGGCGTATGCACGTTCATCACGTGGCTCATATCGATGATTTTCATTGCAAGTGCCCCGTCAGCAGGGAGGCGGGGGAGCATCGACAAGTTTGGAATCAATCGCCTTGAGGCCGTCAGGCCAGGTCAGCTGCTGAAAATCGATTTTTTGCTCGGTCATCTTTTCCTTCTGTGCCCAGCCGCTGAGACTGCAAAAATCGTCGTAGTAAACTTTGTCGATGGCGATTGGACGCGTGTTGGTATCCCACTGCTCGCGGGTGGCTTTCTCGCTCAGATCGAGCTTGGCCCTGGCGTAGGCGGCGACGCTAGCGAAATCCGTTTGCGCGATGTCGCGTCCTTTCAAGGTCGCGCGCAGCCAGCGAACGGCAATGTCCTTGCCCGGCGCGGAAGCGAGCCATTGCGGGCGCGCGCCGGCGACCAGATACCCCTGGATATAACCGGTCGCGTCGGTGAGATAATGTGCCTTGTCGGGACAAATCTCGAGGGTGCGTGACCCGACCGGCTGCCAGATGAAAAAGGCGGCGATCTCGCCTCCACATAACGCCGCAGGCAACACCTGCGTATCCAGATTCTTCACCGTGACCTTGGTTGCATCCACGCCGTTCTTGTTCAGATATTCCGAGATGAACCACGAACCGGTGGAGCCCACCCGGGTTGCTACGGTCTTTCCGATCAGATCCTGCGGCTTTGTGATGCTCGTCTGCGTGACGGCGACGTAGCCTTTTGCGTCGCGCTCGATCACCGCGATGGTGCGGTAATCGCCCTTGACCCGGAAAAAGTACTGCACGCTGGGAAGGTCTCCGGTCATGACGATGTCGCCCTGCCCGGTCTGGAAGGCCTGGAATGCGGTCGTGCCGGACGGAAACAGCCTATAGGTGATGTCCAGCCCTTCCTGCGTGTAAAGACCTTTATCCAGCGCCATCCAGATCGAATCGTTATTGACCGAGGGCTGGCCAAACAGAGTCATTTTGAGGCCGGGCTGCTGCGCCACGGCCGTGTGCGCCGAAAGGCCGATGATGGTCGCCGCTGCAACCAGGGTCGGGAGCTTGGGCATCGCGCGTCTCCTTATGCGTGATCAGGCGATCGCAATGTAGAACATGTAACGGGTGAGCACACGATCGACAAAGAAGCGAAACAGCCGATCGAAGGCAAAGCCGAGAATACAGATTGTCAGCAGCGCGACAAAGATCCGGTTGGTCTGCAGCAGCAATGCCGATTTCTGCAGAAGGTAGCCGATGCCGGAATCGGCGGCGAGGATCTCGGCGGGAATGATGCTCATGAAGGAGGATGCCATGGCGACCCGCATGCCGGTCACGATGTAGGGAACGGCCGAGGGAATCGCGACCAGCGCAAAGATCGCCAGCCGACTCGCGCCCAGGCATTCGGCCGCGCGCTGGCGGGTCATCGGCGCGCGCCACACGCCCGCGGTGGTGTTGACCACGACGATAAAAAAAGTTCCCCAGAAGATGAGAAAATATTTCGACATCTCGCCGATGCCGAACCAGATGACGGCAATCGGAATCATCGCCGTCGGGGAGAGATAGCGAAGGAGCTCCAGGATCGGATCGAGCAGATCGTGCAGAAGGCGCACACGTCCCAGCAGCACACCAAGGACGATTCCGGCGAGCGAGCCGGTGAGGAAACCGACGAGCACTCGCACCATGCTGATGGACACGTCGGCAAAAATCTCGCCGCTCAGCAACATGGGAATTGCCGCGCGGATGACTGCAAGGGGCGGTGGGATGAGGAATGGGTTGAAGACAAAGGTCGACAGCAACTGCCAGAGCAGAAGGGCGATCAACAGCGACGCAGCCGATAGCAGAATGGGCCGAAATCGAATGCTGCTGCTTCGGCCGCTTGCGCGCGAATTTGCCTTCCCCTGCTTTGGCACGCTGGATTGGCCGGTCAACCGCCCAGATACCTGGCTCATGTCTCGTTGCAATCCAGTCCCTCAATCGATTGCTTCAGTCCTCGACGGTCATCTTGTCGAGCTCCTGCGGCCGTGCGATCTCCGGCGCCAGCAGGGCCTCGATATCCCGAAAGAGCTGCGCGACTTTTGGATCGGTCAGATCACGCGGGCGCCGCATGTCAATCTCGAAGACCTTGGTGATGGACGCCCGCGGCCCCGCCGACATCACGCCGATACGATCGGCCAGAAGAATGGCTTCGGTGATATCGTGCGTGACGAATACCACGGTCTTGCCGGTGCGCTGCCATATGGCAAGCAGCACGGAATGCATGTTGCGCCGGGTCAGCGCGTCCAGCGCGCCGAAAGGCTCGTCCATGAGGAGAATTTCCGGCTCGACCGCGAGCGCGCGCGCGATTTGCAGGCGCTGGCGCATGCCGCCGGAGAGCTGAGAGGGAAATTTGTCCCGGTGATGATCGAGTCCGACCATCCTCAAGTACTTGTCGATGATGAAATCGCGCTCCTGCCGGGGCACCTTGCGCACACGCAGGCCGAAGCGGACGTTCTCCTCGACATTGAGCCACGGAAACAAGGCGGCACCCGCGTCCTGAAAGAACATGACACGATCGCGCCCGGCACCGGTCACGCCGATGCCGTTCGAGGTCACCGATCCGCTCGAGGGCGGCTCAAAGCCAGCAAGAATATTGAGGAGCGTCGACTTGCCGCAACCAGACGGTCCCAACAGACAAAATAACTCTCCTTTGCTGATAGCGATATCGATTCCGTCGAGCGCCACATAAGAGTGATCGCCCGCGCTGTACGTCTTGCTGAGACCCGCGACCTGCAACAAAGGCTGTTCTCCGAGGACGCGAACAGTGAGTGGCGAATAGCGAATAGTGAGCACTCGGGCCTTTTTTCTGTTCGCTATTCGCCATTCGCTCCCTAGGCGGCCGCCGCAACCGGCTGCTTGTATTGCGCAAGACGGGGCATGACTTCCTTGGCGAACAAGGTCAGATTGTTCACGGTGTCGGCATGCGACATCGCGCCGGCATGGCCCATCATCAGCAGATTGCCCATGCCGCCGCAGTATTCGCAGAACTCGACGATCTGAGCGTAAACCTGATCGGGTGTACCGCAGAACAGGATGCCGGCGTCGATCAGCTCCTGCACGCTGCCCGTGCGCATGTCGATCACGCGGCGGTCCTTGGTATAGCTGCGCGGCGGCGTCTCCCCGCGCATGAGCCGCATGGTCTCCTCCACGGAGAAAAAGCCCGGCGGATTGCGGAACGGGGGATAGACAATGGGGCTGGTGCGCGGATAGCTCGCGACCTGTTCGCCGCGCTCGCGCGCAGCACGTTCGCTCGTCGCCACCGCGACCAGGCCGAGATAGGCAAAACGGTCGGCGCCCGGCCCAGGCCGACCCTTGGACATGTAGCCCTCGCGGTAGGCGTCATAGAGAGAGCGCGTGTTGTAGCCGGTGCCCAGCGTTGCCATGACGTAGCCGCGTTCGCCGAGAACGCGGGCATTGCCCTTGCTGCCGGTTGTACTCCAGACCGGAGGATGCGGCTGCTGCCACGGCCGTGGCCAGATGTTTACCTGCCGATAATGGAAGTGCTCACTCTCCCAGTTGAACGGCTCGTCATGGCTCGTCATGGCCTTGATGATGAAATCGTGCGCCTCCCAGAATCGATCCATGACGCCAAAGGGATTCTGGTTCGAGGCTGCGAATTCATAGGGCACGCCCTTGATGAAGCCCATGTCGAGCCGCCCGCGCGAGATCACGTCGATGGTCGAAAGCTCCTCCGCCACGCGCAGCGGATCGTGCCGGTGTCCGATCGGATAGCCGAGCACGAGGAGGCGCGCGCGCTTGGTCTGCCGCGCCAGCACGGAAAGCCCCACGATCACCGTCGACGACATGCAGGTCGCGGTCTGATGGTGCTCGTTGAGCATGATGTCATAGCCGAGCTCGTCCGCGAGCAGCCACTCGTCGTAATAGCGATGAAAAAGATCCGCCGCGATCTTTGGATCGCACTTGCGATTGGGCAGATTGACGCGCAGCGACCCGGCATGGTCGCTCCACGCATTCGGATAGGGCTGCTCGGTGAATTGATACACTTTCATGGACGGATCACCTTGTAGGTTGGGTCGAGCTGTTTCGCGAGACCCAACGCGCTCGCTCCAGAATGTTGGGTCTCGCAAGCTGCTCGACCCAACCTACAATCTGCGCCCGGGACACGTGAGATATCACTTGCGCCCGATGAAGGCGAAGATTTTTTCCGCAAATTCATCCGGCCGCTCCTCGTGGGGAAAATGGCCGGCGCGGTTGATGGGCTCGAAGCGCGCGCCGGGAATAGCGGCGCAATAAGCGCGGCCGTAGTCCTCACTGAGAATGCGATCATCCATTCCCCACAGAAACAGCGTCGGTACGCGGATACGATGCAGCCGCCCCTTGAGCTTTGGATCATGCATGTAGGGCGACCAGGCGTAACGGGCGATCGCCTCGCGATTGCGGGCCGCGCGGCGCACCTCATCCTCCGGCATCGCCTTGTAGTCCCGCTTGCCGATGTTGGGATCGCAGTAAGCGATCTTGAGAAAATCGGGTTCAGTCATGGCGAAGATATCCGCAATGTCGCGCTGCTCGCGGCCGCCCACCTTGATGCCCACGGCGTTGGCCAGAATGAGATGGGAAACCCGGGCGGTCGATTTGATCGCGATCTCGGCCGCGACCCAGCCGCCAAACGAGACACCCGCGATGACAACGCTCTTGAGATCGAGCTCATCGAGGAGATCGAGGTAGAAATAGGCGAGGTCGTCGACGGTGTCGAATGATTTCGGCGCCTCCGATCCGCCGAAACCCGGATGCGTCGGAGCGATCAGGCGCATGCCCGCCGTGAGCCGGGCGAGGACGGGAGCGCCGGGCTCGATGCCGATGCCGGGATGGAGAAACAAGAGCGGCGGTCCTTCTCCGCGCTCGATCACCTCAATGCGGATGCCGCGAATACTGATTGTTTGTACCACCAGTTTGCCCCATCCCGATCCGGTCGCCGCGCCTTGTATGCCGACGGCACGCAGCGGTACCTTGCGCAGCGCACGCCACCTACGCGGGCCAGTATAGTCGCAAAATGAGCGCTCGGCGTCAGCCGCATCAGGGGAGGTGGCGGGCGGGCAAATGGGAAGCGGCGCGCCCGCGCGTCAGCCGGAAGAATCATCCCGCTCGGCGCTTGTCTCCGCCGGCTGTGGAATGTAGGGCCTGAGCTCCTTTTCCAGTGCGCGCAGGGTCGCAAGAAGCTTGGCACTGATAAGGGCCTCTCGGCGAGCCGGATCCTCGTCGGGAAACTCCGCGAAATATTCTTTTCCGTTGAGCATTCGTGGCCTCCGGACGGTGTTCTCATGGGCTCGTCGAATCAACACAACGACAGTGAATCAATCGGAGCCCATTGGCGCAACGGCGTTACCTGAAAACGCAAAAGCCCCGTTGCTTAGTTGCCACACGTTTCCAATTACGACCAAAATATGAAACGGCAGGTCAGCGCGAGCTCGTGCGATGATTATTGAGTAGTATCGTCGACTTAGACGCGAGTTCCACGGCACCAGAGCAGACAGCAAGCGCAGGAGACGAACCGCGCAGCCATGCTGGTTATGCACAGTAGGCTGTGCAAATGTGCAAACCTTCAACAGCCATGCCGCATCAGAAGGAGAGCGCATGCGCAGTTCAGCGACCTCGACATTCTATGCCAGCGTCGGAGGCGAGCTCACGTGGTACGGCTTGGATGTAGAGACCGCCTCGCTCGCAAGGGGCGGCTCAGTCATCTTGCCGGCGAACGTGCAGTACGCGTGGCAGCATCCGACGGGCCGCCCTTACCTTTATGCCGTATCGAGCGGCGGCGGTCCCGGGGTGCGCAGCGACAGGAATTTCGCTCATGCATTGCGGATCCACCCCGCATCGGGCGCGCTCTCTCCGCACGGTGAGCCGAAGCGTCTGCCGTCGCGCCCCATTCACACCAGCGTCGATCTGACGGGCGAGTTTCTGCTGACCGCCTATAACGACCCGAGCTCGCTCACCGTGCATCGGATCAACGGCGACGGCACGCTGGGTGAAGAGGTGCGCCAGCCGAATGCGCTTGATACCGGCAAATACGCGCACCAGATCCGCGCCATGCCTGACAACGCGCATGTGATCATGATCACCCGCGGCAACAACGCGCCTGATGACAGCCCAGCGAACCCCGGCTCGATCAAGGTCTACCATTTCAGCCGTGGGGTGCTGACAAACCTCGCAGCCATCCAGCCCGACGACGGCATGAAGTTCGGTCCGCGCCATCTCGACTTTCATCCTACGCGGCCGTGGGTCTACGTCTGCGTGGAAAGTCAGAACAAGCTCTACCTGTACAGTCACGACAGCGCGAGCGGCCTTTCAGACGCGCCGTTATTTGTGAAGGGGACGCTGGCGGACCCGCAGACGCCCGCACGGCAAGCGGCCGGCGCCATTCACGTGCATCCGAACGGCCGCTTCGTTTATCTGACAAATCGCGCCTCTGCGACGGTCGAGATCGAGGGCAAGAAGGTGTTCGCAGGCGGCGACAACAGCATCGCCGTTTTTTCCATCGACCAGGCAAGCGGCGAGCCCACTCTGATCCAGAACATCGATGGACGAGGGATACAACTTCGCACGTTCGCCATCGATCCGAGCGGACGCGTGCTGGTCGCGGCGAGCCTGCAACCGCTGCCGGTGCGGGAGCACGGGGGCGTCACGATCCTCCCCGCCGGCTTGTCGGTCTACCGCATCGGCGGCGACGGCAAGCTCGAATTCGTTCGCAAGTACGATGTCGAGGTGGGCGACAAGACCCAATTCTGGAGCGGCATCGTCACGCCGACGTAGGGTGGGCAAAGGGCGCGCACTTCGAGGCTGTGCGCCATTATCGATATCGGGCGCGCCCGTGCCCACGCGATTGATCGAGGCGAACGCTTGGCCCGCGTGCGCACGCCGCGCGAAACGCGCGGCTTTGCGCACCCTTGTATTAGCGCGAATCACTATGATGCATCCGTTCCGCAAGGAACGGTCCGGCCCGGGTGGCCGCCCAGACCGGACCGGCCGATCGTCGGATCGTTGCGCACCGTAGCCTCAAGGGCTGTCTTTCGTAGCAAGATCGCGGTCGGCTCTTCGTCAGGACCCGTATGGTTGACCGAACTTTAGGTTCGCATCGCAAGGAAGGGTCGAGAGAAGATGAGCAAACATAGCACAGTCTGCGCCGGGATCGATACCGGCAAACACAAGCTGGATGTAGCGCTTGAGGGTCGCTCGCACGAGCTGCAGGTGCCAAATACCGTTGACGGGCACCGCCAA
>CATPCO010000401.1 GCA_955652925.1 uncultured Xanthobacteraceae bacterium
CTACGGCGAGCTGTCGAAGAAGAACGGCCACGCGCCGATCCCCTTCGATGCGGACACCGACTACGTCTATCCGCAGACCACCAACAAGATCCTCCATGCCTACCTCAACCAGAAAGGGGTCAAGGACGAGGACATCATGATCAATTACACGCCGTTCGGGCATTCCGACTGGCAGACCATCGTGTCGGACATCAAGAAGTTCGGCTCGGCCGGCAAGAAGACCGCGGTCGTGTCGACCATCAACGGCGATGCCAACGTGCCGTTCTACAAGGAGCTCGGCAATCAGGGCGTGCGAGCGACCGACATTCCGGTCGTGGCGTTCTCGGTCGGCGAGGAGGAGCTCGCCGGCATCGACACCAAGCCGCTCCTCGGCCATCTCGCTGCCTGGAACTATTTCGAGTCCATCAAGACGCCGATCAACGAGCAGTTCATCAAGGACTGGCATGAGTTCATCAAGAACCCCAAGCGGGTGACCAATGACCCCATGGAAGCTCACTTCATCGGCTTCAACATGTGGGTAAAGGCGGTCGAGAAGGTGGGCTCCACCGATCCGGACAAAGTGATCGACGCGCTCCCGGGCGTCCAGGCGCCGAACCTCACCGGCGGCACCTCCACCATGCTGCCCAACCACCACATCACCAAGCCGGTGTTCATCGGCGAGGTGCGGGCGGACGGCCAGTTCGACGTGGTGTGGAAGACACCGGGATTGGTTCCGGGCGATGCGTGGTCCAAATACCTGCCCGGATCGAAGGACCTCATCGCTGACTGGGTGACCCTGAAATGTGGGAATTACAACACGGTCACCAAAAAATGCGGTGGCGCATCCTGAGGGCCGCGGCATAATCGGGGCATCGAGGGCGGCCCAAATTGCGACTGCTGGGCCGCCTTCCGCGATGCCGGAGTTTCAGCATGGGTGCCGTCCGCGATCGCCTCATGGCGATCGTCGCTGTGCTTGGCCTTGTTGCGGTCTTGCTGACGCCTGCGCGTGCCGAGCCCTATGCGCAGGCACTCCTGCATTTCACGGCTGACAGCTTCGACGAGACGATCGCGGGGATCAACGGCGTTGCGACCAGCGGCAACCCGCTCGCGGCGCGCGTGATTGCAGCACTGCAGGAAGGCCGCCTCTTCTTCTCGGCGCAGGAGAAAACGGTCTTCATCCGCGAGGAGCGCGATCAACTCATTGACGCCGCGACCGGCCGGCCCGCAACCGGGCTTGCGCCCCCTGATCTTGCGCCCGTGCGCCTCAACAATCGGCTGCGGCGCATCGTGGAGGCTGCGCTCGGCAGTCTCACCTTGATGGCGCCCGATCCCGCAAAGCGCCTCGAAGCCGCGCAAGCCGTCCTCAAGTCGAAGGATGCGGCAGCGCTGCCAGCGCTCGACCAGGCGATCGCGCAAGAGACCGACGCCCGCGTCAAGCAGGCGCTGATTGAAGCGCGCGCCGCTGTCGTGCTTTACCTCGACAATGCATCCGATGCCGACAAGATCGACGCCATTGCGGTGATCCGGCAGCGCGGGGATCAGGACGCCGTTGCGCTCCTCGGAGGCCTGCCGGCAACGGCCTCTCCTGCGGTGGCGAAAGCCGCGGCCGACGCCATCGCCTCCATCCAGAACAATCTCGCGATTTGGACCGCGCTGCAGAATGCGTGGTACGGCCTGTCCCTCGGATCGGTCCTTCTCCTCGCCGCCATCGGGCTTGCGATCACGTTCGGCGTGATGGGCGTCATCAACATGGCGCATGGCGAGATGGTCATGCTCGGCGCCTACACGACCTTCGTGGTGCAGGAGATCATTCGGGCGAGGAACCCGGCCTTGTTTGATTATTCGCTCGCCATCGCCATCCCGCTCGCTTTCATGTTTGCGGGGACTGTCGGCATTCTTGTCGAGCGCGGCATCATTCGCTTTCTCTACGGCCGGCCGCTGGAAACCCTGCTGGCGACCTGGGGCCTCTCGCTTATTCTGCAACAGGCGGTGCGCACAGCATTCGGTCCGACCAACAAGGACGTCGGTACGCCGTCCTGGATGAGCGGCTCGTTCGATTTCGGCCAGATGACCATCACTTACAACCGGCTGTGGATCATTGTGTTCACGCTGCTGATTTTCGTCGGGCTGCTTGCGATTCTGCGCTTTACGCGCTTTGGGCTTGAAATGCGCGCGGTAACGCAGAACCGGGCGATGGCAGCATCCATGGGCATCAAGACGAGCCGGATTGATGCCCTCACGTTTGGGTTGGGCTCCGGGATTGCGGGGCTCGCCGGGGTTGCGCTTTCGCAAATCGACAACGTCAGCCCCAATCTCGGGCAGGGTTACATCATCGACTCCTTCATGGTGGTCGTGTTCGGTGGGGTCGGCAATCTGTGGGGAACGCTTGTCGGCGCGTTCACGCTTGGAATTGCCAACAAGTTCCTGGAGCCCTATGCCGGCGCGGTGCTGGGCAAGATTGCCATTCTGGTGCTCATCATCCTGTTCATTCAGAAGCGGCCGCGGGGTCTGTTTGCGTTGCGGGGCAGGGCGGTCGAAGCATGAGCGAGCGCGTGCTGCGTCCAATCGCAAAGCAGATCTCTGAGCTGTTTACGGCTGCGCTCGGAAGCGCGGCCGGGCAGGCCGTTCTGCGTGCGCTCGATCGCGGCGCTCTCGCTTTCCTCGCCACGTTGACGACGCTTACCGTCATCGTCGTTATTCTGAGCCTCGCGGTGCACGCGGACTCGCAATTTCACCTGTCGTCCTACTTTATCTCGCTATGGGGCAAATACCTCTGCTACGCGCTTCTCGCGCTCTCCATCGACCTGATCTGGGGCTTCTGCGGGATTCTTTCGCTCGGGCACGGCGCCTTCTTCGCGCTCGGCGGCTATGCCATGGGCATGTACCTCATGCGCCAGATCGGAACGCGCGGCGTCTACGCGCACCCGGTCCTGCCCGACTTCATGGTGTTTCTGAACTGGCCCGAATTGCCGGTCTACTGGTACGGCTTTGGGGATTTTCGCTATGCCGCTTTCATGGTGCTGTTCGTGCCGGGACTGCTCGCATTTGTTTTCGGCTGGTTTGCATTTCGCAGCCGAGTCACCGGGGTCTATCTCTCGATCATCACCCAGGCGCTGACCTTTGCGCTGATGCTCGGCTTCTTCCGCAATAATTTCGGGTTTGGCGGCAATAACGGCCTGACTGATTTCAAGGACATCCTCGGCTTCAACGTGCAGGCGGCGGGGACGCGGGCGGCACTGTTTGCGGCCTCTGCAGTCGCCCTGATGATCGGCTTCATCATATGCCGGGTGGTGGTGAGCTCGAAATTCGGCAAGGTCCTGGTGGCGATCCGCGATGCCGAAGCGCGCACGCGCTTTCTGGGCTACCGGGTCGAAGCATACAAGACGCTGGTGTTTACGCTCTCGGCTTGCATGGCTGGGGTGGCGGGCGCGCTCTATGTGCCCCAGGTCGGCATCATCAATCCAAGCGAATTCTCACCGGCCAATTCCATCGAAGCTGTGATCTGGGTCGCGGTCGGCGGGCGCGGCACGCTCACCGGCGCAGTGATCGGTGCCGTGCTCGTGAACTATGCGAAAACCCAGTTCACCAGCGGCATTCTCGCGCCCTATTGGCTGTTCGTGCTGGGCGGTCTGTTCATCGCCGTCACCTTGCTGTTGCCGCGGGGCATCGTGGGCACGCTTCATTACTGGTCGCAGGAGTGGCGGCAGCGGCGCAGGAACACAGCCGAGACCAAGCGGGTGAGCGAAGCCGCCGTGCGCGCCGCGGAGTGAGTGATGGACCCTCGCACCACGAGCGCGCTGCTCTATCTCAACGGCGTGACCGTGTCGTTTGACGGCTTCCGCGCGCTCAACAATCTCTCCTTTACGATTGAGCCCGGCGAAATGCGCGCCGTGATCGGTCCCAACGGTGCTGGGAAAACCACCATGATGGATGTGGTGACCGGGAAGACGCGCCCTGAGACCGGAGAAGTCTTTTTCGACGGCTCCTACGATCTCTCCCGCCTTGACGAGACCGAGATTGCGCTGCTTGGCATCGGCCGCAAGTTTCAGAAGCCCACCGTCTTCGATATGCACACGGTCGAGGACAATATCGCCCTCGCGCTCAAGGACGACCGGCGGGCGCGCAAGACGCTGTTCTGGCGTGAGACGCCGCAGGAGCGGCGCCGTATTGATGAAATTCTCGATGTCATCCGTCTCTCCGCGGTGCGCGGGCGAGTGGCCGGGCTCCTCTCCCACGGGCAGAAACAGTGGCTGGAAATCGGCATGCTGCTTGCGCAGGACCCCAAGCTCCTTCTGGTCGACGAGCCCGCCGCCGGCATGACTGACGCCGAGACCCAGCAGACCGCGGAGCTTCTCAAACAGATCAACCGCGAGCGCACCGTGGTGGTGGTCGAGCACGACATGACCTTCGTGCGCGAGCTCGGGGTGAAAGTGACCTGCCTGCACGAGGGCTCCGTCCTGGCGGAGGGAACGCTCGACCAGGTCTCACAGAACCAGCGCGTCGTCGAAGTTTATCTGGGAAGATAGAGCTGACCATCATGCTCCGCGTGAATGCCATTGATCTTCACTACGGCGCGGCGCAGGCGCTTCGCGGCGTCTCGCTTGCAGCCGATCCGGGCAAGGTGACTTGCGTGCTCGGGCGCAACGGCGTGGGCAAGACCAGCCTGCTTGACGCGGTTGCCGGGCAGCATCCCGTGAGCAAAGGCACCATTACGCTCGACGGCGCCGACATCACCCGGCTCAATCCCAGCGAGCGTGCGCGCCGCGGCGTCGCTTATGTGCCGCAGGGGCGTGAAATCTTCCCGCTGCTCAGTGTCGAGGAAAATCTCAAGACCGGCTTCGCGCCGCTCCCGCGCGAGGAGCGATCCATTCCGCGCGACGTATTCTCTCTCTTTCCCGTGCTGAGCGGCATGCTGGGACGGCGCGGCGGCGACCTTTCAGGCGGCCAGCAGCAGCAGCTTGCCATCGGCCGCGCTCTCGTCATGCGGCCGCGGCTGTTGCTTCTGGACGAACCCACTGAGGGCATTCAGCCGTCCATCATCAAAGATATCGGCCGCGCGATTGCGTATTTGCGCAATCTCGGCAAGATCGCCGTCGTGCTGGTCGAGCAATATCTCGATTTTGCCCGCGAGCTGGGGGATTATTTCGCGGTCATGGATCGCGGTGCCATCGTTTATTCCTGCAGTCGTGACGATATGGATGAGGCGGCGTTGCGGCGCGCCATGGCGATTTGATCGGCATGACCGCTGTACCGGCCCTCGAAGTGTTCGCGGCCAACCGGGCCGTCGGCCGGATTGCATTCGAGGCACGGGCGAATTGCGGCATCACGCGGCGCTGGCGCCTGCGCGAAGAAGGTCCATTGCGGCTGCGTTGTCCAGGCGCTCCCTCGCCGGAGCTGGAGGCGGTGATCGTCAACACCGCGGGCGGGGTCGTCGGCGGGGACCGTTTCGAGCTCGATGTGAGAGTTCCCGCCGGCGCGCGAGTGATCGTCACCTCGGCCGCGGCTGAGAAAATCTACCGCAGCCTTGGGCCCCACGCCGCGCTCGATGTGAAGCTCAAAGTCGCATCCGGCGGGTCGCTCGCCTGGCTGCCCCAGGAGACGATCCTGTTCAACGGCGCGCGGCTTAAACGCAACGTTCACATCGATATTGCTGATGGCGCCCGCCTCATCTTCGCTGAGGCTGTGGTCTTCGGCCGGCCTGGGATGGGCGAGGAGATGCAGCAGGGAAGCCTGCTCGAACGCTGGCGCATTCATCGCGATGGCCGCATTCTTCACGCGGAGGCGATTGCGCTTGATAACGCGATCGCAGCCAAGCTCGCGCAGCCCGCGGTGGCCAAGGGCGCGGGTGCCATCGCAACCGTGCTTGTCGTGAGCGCGGACGAAACGGCAGCAGGCGCAGTGCGTAAAAATAGCTTTCACGGCGAGGTTGCAGCTTCCGCCTGGAAAGGCCTTATGATCGTTCGTCTATGCGCTCGCGACGCAGCGGCACTGCGCCAGGACCTCATCGCGGTGTTGCAGACGGTCCGCGCCGAGCCGCTGCCGCGGCTGCTGTTGAATTGAGTTGCAGACATGAATCTCACCCCCCGCGAGAAGGACAAGCTGCTCGTTTCCATGGCTGCGATGGTCGCGCGCCGGCGTCTCGAGCGTGGCGTCAAGCTCAACCATCCCGAGAGCGTGGCGCTGATCACCGACTTCATTGTGGAGGGCGCGCGCGATGGCAAGACGGTTGCCGAATTGATGGAGGCGGGCGCCCATGTACTCACGCGCGCGCAGGTGATGGAGGGGATAGCGGAAATGATACACGAGATTGCGGTGGAGGCGACCTTTCCCGACGGCACCAAGCTCGTCACGGTGCACGAGCCGATCCGATGATTCCGGGCGAAAAGTTCATCCGTGCGGGTGAAATCGAGCTCAACAGCGGCCGCAAGACCGCGCAGCTGACGGTCACGAATACGGGTGACCGTCCCATCCAGGTCGGCTCCCATTACCATTTCTTCGAGACCAATCCCGCGTTAAAATTCGACCGCAAGAAGGCCCGCGGCATGCGGCTCGACATTGCCGCGGGCACGGCGGTGCGCTTCGAGCCGGGTCAGACCCGCGCAGTGACGCTGGTCGCGCTCGCGGGCAAACGGATGGTTTACGGCTTTCGCCGGGAAATCATGGGCAAGCTGTGAAGGGCCGGATGACAGTGCGGTGCACAAAAAAGCAGCGGGCAAGCCGAAGCTTGCCCGCCGAGCTCAAAGGTCCGCTGTGGAAGACAAGAGCCTTCGTGAACTTGGCTTCGTCGATTGTTTGCACAACCAACGGGGCCGAGCGTCGCGAGGAAGCTACCTGTTACCGACGTGAACGCTACGAGCTGACTGTAGGATAGCGAAGCTTTAGCGAAAGACAATCCGCCGGCGCCCGGCGAGCCTGTGGAAAGCGGGAATAATCATGGCAAAAAAAATATCGCGCTCCGTCTATGCCGACATGTTCGGCCCCACGACCGGAGATCGGGTGCGGCTTGCCGACACCGACATCATCATCGAGGTGGAGAAGGATTTTTGTACCTATGGCGAGGAGGTGAAATTCGGCGGCGGCAAGGTGATCCGCGACGGCATGGGGCAAAGCCAGCTCAGCAACAAGGCGGGCGCCGTCGACACCGTGATCACCAACGCCTTGATCCTCGATCACTGGGGAGTTGTGAAAGCCGATGTGGGCCTGAAGGGCGATCGCATCGCCGCGATCGGAAAGGCCGGCAATCCCGACGTGCAGAGCGGTGTTACGATCATCATCGGGCCCGGCACCGAAGTGATCGCGGGCGAGGGGAAAATCCTCACTGCCGGCGGGTTCGACACGCATATCCACTACATCTGCCCCCAGCAGGTGGAAGAGGCGCTGATGTCCGGCGTGACCTCCATGCTGGGCGGGGGCACCGGCCCCGCGCACGGCACCTTCGCCACGACCTGCACGCCCGGACCCTGGCATATCGGCCGCATGATCCAGGCCGCGGACGGGTTGCCGGTCAACCTCGGCTTCGCCGGCAAGGGCAATGCTTCGCGGCCGGCCGCGCTCGAGGAGATGATCAGGGCGGGGGCCTGCGCGCTCAAGCTGCACGAGGACTGGGGAACGACGCCGGCGGCAATCGATTGCTGTCTCTCCGTCGCCGATGACTATGACGTGCAGGTGATGATCCATAGCGACACGCTCAACGAGTCGGGCTTCGTCGAGGACACCATCGCCGCGTTCAAGGGCCGCACCATTCATGCCTTCCACACCGAAGGGGCGGGCGGCGGTCATGCACCCGACATCATCAAGGTGGCGGGACTGGCGAACGTGCTGCCGTCGTCCACCAATCCGACGCGGCCCTTCACCCGCAATACCATCGACGAGCACCTCGACATGCTCATGGTGTGTCATCATCTCGATCCGTCCATTGCGGAGGACCTGGCATTTGCCGAAAGCCGCATCCGCAAGGAGACCATCGCGGCGGAAGATATCCTGCACGATATCGGGGCCCTTTCCATGATGTCGTCGGACAGCCAGGCGATGGGACGGCTCGGGGAAGTGATCATCCGCACGTGGCAGACCGCTGACAAAATGAAAAAGCAGCGCGGGCGGCTGGGCGAGGAAAAGGGCGACAACGACAACGTGCGCGCCAAGCGCTATGTCGCAAAATACACCATCAATCCGGCGATCGCGCACGGCGTTTCCAAGCACATCGGATCGGTCGAGAAAGGAAAGCTTGCCGATCTCGTCCTGTGGACGCCGGCTTTCTTCGGCGTCAAGCCCGATTGCATCATCAAAGGCGGCAGCATCATTGCGGCGCAGATGGGCGATCCGAACGCGTCAATCCCGACACCGCAGCCCGTCCATTACCGGCCGATGTTCGGTGCCTTCGGCAAGGCGCTCACGGCTTCCTCGGTGGTGTTTGTCTCGCAGGCCGCGGTGAAGGCGGGATTGCGCGGGAAGCTTGGGGTCGAGAAGGAATTCGTCGGCGTCCACAATACGCGCGATGGGATCTCCAAGCGGAGCATGGTGCACAACAGTGCGACGCCGCACATCGAAGTTGACCCGGAGACCTACGAGGTGCGCGCCGATGGCGAGCTTCTGACCTGCGCACCGGCCGAGGTGCTGCCGATGGCACAACGCTACTTTTTGTTTTAGCATCGATGGCCGCAGCCTTGAACAAACATTTACGTCGCGTGGCATCGCTATGTCGCGCGGACGCGCTCGACAAAACTCGAGTAATAGATTGGCTTGAGCTCGCCGCCGACGAGCGCCATCTTCGCCGCGTCGTGTTGACGGGGAGGGGCGGCACACAGTTCCTGCTCGATCTGCCGCAGGCCACCGCGCTGCATGATGGCGATGGTCTCCTGCTCGATGACGGCTCAATCGTGGGCGTCGCCGGAAAGCGCGAGTCGCTTGTTGAGATCACGACAGATAGCCCGCAACAGCTCGCCCGGTTCGCCTGGCAAATCGGAAATCGCCACACCGATATTCAAGTGATCGGCGATCGGCTGCGCATCCGGCGCGACCACGTGCTGGAAGAGATGCTGCGCGGCCTCGGCGCGAAGCTCAATCCGATCGAAGCGGTATTCGAACCGGAGCCCGGCGCCTATGCACACCAGCACCATCACCACGGCGATGAGTCCTAAGCCCCGCGGGAAGCAGGCAGCGCATGCTGCCGGCGCAAAAAATCTTGAGCCGGCCGCGCTCTATCGTTTGATGAGCTGGTTCTCGGCTTCCTATCCCATCGGTGCGTTCTCCTATTCCAGTGGGATCGAGTGGGCGGTTGCAGCAGGCGACATCAGCGATGCAACGACGCTCCAGTCGTGGCTCGCCGTCATGATCGGCGAGGGCGGCGGATTCTGCGACGCGGTTTTTTTCGCGCATGCCTATCGTGCCGCGGCCAAAGGTGACGACGTTGCGCTGCGCGAGGTCGCCGAGCTTGCGATCGCGTTTGCGCCGTCGAAGGAGAGGCACCTCGAAACGACCGCGCAGGGCGGCGCCTTTCTCGCAGTCACGCGCGCGGCTTGGCCCTCGCCCATGCTTGACCGGCTTGACGCTCTTGCTGGCGACGGCGCGGCCTTGCCGGTTGCGGCGGCGGTTGCGTGCGCCGGGCACGGCGTTGCGCTACATCCGGCAATTCATTGCTATCTTCAAGGCTTCGCGGCCAATCTCATTTCGGCCGGCGTGCGCCTGATCCCGCTCGGCCAGTCCGACGGCCAGCGCGTGCTCGCCGCGCTCGAAGTGACCGTCGTGAAAACGCTCGCACGGGCGCTGGCGACGCCGCTCGACGAAGTCGGCGGCGCGGTGATGCGCGCCGATCTCGCCAGCATGCATCACGAGACGCAATATACCAGGCTGTTTCGATCATGATCTCTTGTTCGCGTTTGCAGCGCACCAGCGGCGGCCTGCCATGACGAGCCCACACGGTCCACTGCGGGTGGGCATCGGCGGGCCGGTCGGCTCGGGCAAGACCGCGCTCATGGATGCGCTGTGCAAGCAGCTGCGCTCCCGCTACGAGATCGCCGCCATTACCAACGACATCTACACCAAATGGGATGCCGAATATCTCGTGCGCTCAGGCGCATTGCCGCCCGAGCGCATCGCTGGCGTGGAAACGGGCGGCTGCCCGCACACTGCAATTCGCGAGGACGCCTCCATCAATCTCGCGGCGGTTGCGCAAATGCAGAAGAGATTTCCCGCACTTGATCTCGTGCTGATCGAGTCCGGCGGCGACAATCTCGCGGCGACCTTTTCACCGGAG
>CATPCO010000402.1 GCA_955652925.1 uncultured Xanthobacteraceae bacterium
GCCGCTCCAAGGTCCAACGTGCTTCCAGGGCGGCTAGATTGTAGTGACGAGTCCGCAAACCGGAATCGTGCTTGCGCGCGACCATATCGTCTTCAGTCTGTCGCGCGAGATCAACGGCTTGCCTCGCTTTCTCATCCTGGGCCAGTTGCAGATAAGCGAGCACCAGATAATCGAGATCATGGATGCGATCCTCGGGAATCCCTCGGAGCTTTTCGGCTTCCTCGCCCGCAACGTTGGCGCTGATCGTATCCTTCCATTTGCCCAGCAGAACGAACGTGTGCGACGGCATATGGACCGCATGCGGCACGATCGTAACGCAGAGCTGATATTTGAGTGCCGCATCAAGCGCCCGTTCGGCGAGGTCGGGATAATCGTAGGCATGAATGATGTAGTGGGCGACGCCGGGATGGGTAGGAAGCTCGGCGAACAGAGCTTCCAACATGGCGCCGGCCGCGATCTGGTTCTTGTAGGTTTTGTCGAGCGGATCGGCCGAGGCGACCAGCGAAAGCGCATAGAAGATCTCGGCCTCGTGATCTTCCGGATATTTCTGCGCGAGTTGCTCCATTTTCTTGGAATAGGCGAGCGTCCGCGAGCGATGGTCGAGCTTGTCCGTATCCGTATAAAATGCTGCCGCCGCCTCGATATAGTCGGCTTCACGCGGCGATTTGCGGGAAGCTGAGCGCGCCTTTTCGATCGCCTCGCGGCCGGCTGCGAGATTGTCCGGCCGCGGCGGAGCCCAGAGCTGATTCCACACGCTCATGGCGACCCCCCAATGCGCCATTGCGCAATCAGGATCGGCCTGAGCGATCGCCATGAATTCCTCACGCGAGCGCCCATACCAGAAGGAATGAAGAGCCGCGAGCGCTGCGTCAAACCGGGGCTGAATCTGAGCTCCGCAGGAGACCGGAAAAAACAAGTCGCCGCCGCGGCCTTCCATCAATGGATTTGAATTGCTCTGCGCAGGCGCCCTTTCGCTGACGCTGAGCAAGATGCATCCGGCGAGAACGGACGCATATCGCAGCATCCGAAGCCAACCATGGGGAGAAACGGCAATCATCGCAAAACTCCGTGTGGCTCGTGTGCGCAAATCGTCCCGCGCGATGCGCGATCGGGTCCATGGGCGGCAAGAACTTTGGAAGGGATGCATTGCCGGGTCAAGTCCGCCGAGTGCGTGCGCTTTCGGCAGCTTGCACGCACATTGCGCATGGGCAAGGATGGTGCCGGACCCGTGCAACAGAGTGGAGAAGCGCATTGCCTCGGCAACAGACTCGTTTTAGGCTTTGCAACGCCGTGCTCGCGCTGGCGATGATCGCCCTGTCCTCATCGGCCTGCTTGAGCGAGACCGCGAAACAACTGCGCATCGGCACCCAATTCGGCCTCGGCTATCTGCCGCTCTATGTCGCTGATCAAGCGCATCTGTTCGAAAAACGAATGCGCGAGCAGGGCATCGAGCCGGTGCCGGTCGAGATCGTGCACGTTGCGGGAGGGCCGCAGATCAACGACGGCCTGTTGAGCGGCAATTTCGAGATCGGCAGCGGCGGTTACACCGCCATGATGGTGTCCTGGGATAAGTCGCGCAATGCCGGTGACTCCCGTCTCCTCGGCGCCACCGCGCTCTCTTCGGTGCCTTACGAGCTGTTCAGCGTCGATCCGGAGCTCAAGTCAGTAAAGGACTTGAATGCAGACCGGGACAAGATCGGCGTTCCGTCGGTCAGGGTCTCGGTACCGGCGATCTATCTGCAAATGCAGGCCGAGCGTCTGTTCGGCGTGGGCAAGCACACGATGCTCGACCCCATGACGGTCTCCTTGTCGCAGCCTGATGGCGTGATCTCGCTTCTGTCCGGCGGCACGACTGTGAACGGTTATCTCTTCTCGCCTCCGTTTAGCCAGCAGGTGACGGGCAAACCCGCGGTTCGCAAGATCTGGTCCTCGAACGAGCTGTTTGGCAGCCCGGCAACAGCTTTGACGACGTGGACGACGGTCAAATTCCAGCGCGAAAACCCGAAACTTTTTACCGCCTTTGTTGCAGCCGTGCGCGATGCGATGGGCCTCATTACCAGTGATCCCCAACAGGTGACCGCGATTTATCTCAAAGCCGAAAAGACGAAGCTTGCCCCCGACCTGATCGCCGCGGCGCTCGCCGAGCGAAACAACCTTCGCTTCACGCTGGCACCGGAACAGAGCAATGAAATCGCGGAATTTTTGGCCCGCACGGGAAGCATCAGGATCAAGCCCGGCAGCTGGAAGGATTTGTTCTTTTCTGACATTCACAACGAGAACGGCAGCTGAACAAATCTCCACTGCATTCTCGCAGGCGTGACCGTCCTTTTGAGGGCAGCATGGAGGTCGACGCGCTTATCGTCGGCGCGGGCGCCGCCGGCATGACGGCGGCGCTGGTGGCGGCGCTCGAGGGCCTCGATGTTCTGCTGTCCGAGAAATCGGGGCAAGTCGGCGGCAGCAGCGCCACCTCCGCCGGTACGATCTGGGTGCCGGGAACGCGAGCGTCACAGGCTGCTGGTTTCACCCACGGCATCGCTGAAGCTCGACAATATCTCGACGCGGTGATCGGAACGGCACCTGACGATCGGCGTGAGATTTATTTGCAGAGCGCGCCCGAAGTGATCGATTACCTCGAACGGCGCAGTGAAGTGAAATTCGCGCCGTATGCACGGCATCCGGATTATCTTGCCAATCGTCTCGGCGCGACGCTTGCTGGCCGGCCGCTCGCGCCGCTCCCGTTCGACGGCCGGCTGCTCGATGCTTATTTCGATCTGCTGCGGCCACCCATCGGCGAGTTCATGGCGCTCGGCGGAATGATGATCGGGCGCGATGATATTGAGCCGCTCGCGCGTCCGTTCGCATCGCCTGCCGCGCTGCGCGCGGCTGCGTCATTATTATGGCGGCATGCCCGCGATCGCCTGCGCTACCGCCGCGGCACGCGCCTTCTCATGGGGAATGCGCTGGCCGGGCGGCTCCTCTTCAGCCTCATACAAAATTGCGTGCCGATCTGGTGCAACGCTCGACTGGAAGAGCTCACACTATCCGGCGGCCGGGTCCGCGGTGGCGTGCTTTCGATAAACGGCAAACCCAGACAGGTCATGGCGCGCCGCGGCGTCGTGCTGGCAACAGGCGGGTTCGGCGGCAGCGTCGATCGCTTGAACGAATATGTCCGCCCGCCACTCGCGCATGTGGTGGCATTTCCCGGAGCCGATGGGGACGGGATGCGGCTTGCCCGCGCAGTGGGCGCGGTGGTCGAGGAAGATCACGCTTCGCCTGCGTTCTTTACTCCGGTCTCGGACACGCGCTGGCTAGCGGACGGCTGCGGAGCCTTTCCGCATCTCTCCCTTGATCGCGCAAAGCCCGGTGTCATCGCGGTCAACGCCGCCGGCCGGCGGTTCGTGGATGAAGCGCTCTCGTACCATGACTTCGTGCTCGGGATGTACCGCTCGCACGCAAGCGTGCCGACGATCCCGGCGTGGCTCGTTTGTGACAGGACCTGCATCACAAAATACGGTCTCGGCCGCGTGCCCCCCGGGCGGCGATCGCTGCGGCGCTTCGTTGCGAACGGCTACCTCGTCGAAGCGAATTCTCTTGCGGATCTTGGCCGCGCCATCAAAGTGGACGCAGCTGGTCTCCAGCGTACGGTCGAGCAGCATAACCGCTTCGCCCAGGCGGGCGAGGACGAAGAGTTCGGCAAGGGCTCAACCGAATTCGATCGTTACAACGGGGACCCGCAGCACACACCCAACCCGTGCCTGGGACCAATCGAAACTGCGCCTTTTTACGCCATGGCAGTCTATCCGAGCACGCTCGGCAGCAGCGTGGGGTTGCGCGCCGATGTTGACGGCCGCGTCTTGAACTTCGTGGGAGAACCAGTCGCGGGCCTGTTCGCCTGCGGCAACGACGCGGCGTCCATCATGCGCGGCCACTATCCGGGTCCCGGCATCACGCTCGGTCCGGCGTTGGTGTTCGCCTATCGCGCGGCGATGGCGCTGCGCGATACGAAAGCATGAGCGCCGCCGGGCGGGCAAACAGTCTCACGGACCGGATTAGCTGCCTCGCTGTCCCGGGATCCAATTGGTTCCGGCGAGCGGAACCTGTGCCATGGCGGCCGCCTCGACCGTGAGCGCAACGAGGTCCTCGGGTTCAAGATTGTGCACATGGGACTTGCCGCATGCGCGCGCGATGGTCTGCGCTTCGAGCGTGAGCACGGAGAGATAATTGGCGAGTTTGCGCCCCGCGATTATCGGATCGAGGCGCTGCGCGAGCGCGCGGTCCTGAGTCGTGATACCGGCAGGATCGCGCCCTTCGTGCCAATCGTCGTAAGCTCCCGCGGTGGTGCCAAGCTTGCAGTATTCGTCCTCGCGGTGCGGATCGTTATCGCCGAGCGCGATCAGGGCCGCCGTTCCGATCGACACCGCATCCGCCCCGAGCGCCAGACATTTCGCCACGTCGGCTCCGTTGCGGATGCCGCCCGATACAATGAGGCTTACTTTTCGATGCAGCCCCAGATCCTGGAGGGCCTGCACGGCCGGGCGGATCGCCGCCAGCGTGGGCAATCCCACATGCTCAATGAACACTTCCTGAGTGGCGGCGGTACCGCCTTGCATGCCGTCGAGCACGACCGCATCGGCCCCGGCTTTGACCGCAAGCGCTACGTCGTAGTAGGGCCGCGACGCACCCACTTTGACGTAAATGGGCTTCTCCCAATCGGTGATCTCGCGCAGCTCGTGGATCTTGATCTCCATGTCATCGGGGCCGGTCCAATCGGGGTGCCGGCAGGCCGAGCGCTGATCGATTCCTTCCGGCAGCGTGCGCATTTCCGCGACACGTTTTGAGATCTTGTGACCGAGCAGCATCCCGCCGCCGCCGGGCTTCGCCCCCTGACCCACGACAATCTCGATCGCGTCCGCCTGGCGCAGATCATGCAGATTCATGCCGTAGCGCGACGGCAGCACCTGATAAACGAGAATGCTGGAATGGGCGCGCTCCTCGGCCGTCATGCCGCCGTCGCCGGTCGTGGTCGAGGTGCCTGCTGCGCTCGCGCCGCGGCCGAGCGCCTCCTTGGCCTGCGCCGATAACGACCCGAAGCTCATGCCGGCGATCGTGATCGGGATTTTCAACGTGATCGGCTTGTTGGCAAAGCGCGTTCCGATGGTCACATCGGTTGCGCATTTCTCGCGATAGCCTTCCAGCGGATAACGGCTGATGGAAGCTCCCAGGAAGAGCAGATCATCGAGGTGCGGCAGCTTGCGCTTGGCGCCGAATCCTCTGATGTCATAGATCCCGGTGCCAGCCGCCCGGCGGATTTCCGAGATCGCATAATCATCGAAGGTCGCCGATTTGCGCGGCGTGGTGTGAATCCAGCGGTCCTCGGCGCTCATCAATACGATCCGATGTTGTCGATGTGAAAATGATAGAGCCGGCGCGCGGACCCGTAGCGCCGAAAGCCGCCGATATCGATGCCGCCGTTCACGCCGCCGGCCGCAAGCAGGCGGGAAAGCTCGGCCCGCTGGTGATCCTCGAGCGGTTTCTCGATGCAATCGGCGCCGAGACTTTTCACGCTGCCCGCCACGTAGAGATGCGCTTCGTAGATCGAATCGCCCAGCGCTTCGCCGGCATCGCCAAGCACGACGAGATTGCCTGCTTGTGCCATGAATGCCGAAAGGTGACCCACCGAGCCCTTCACGACAATGTCGATTCCCTTCATCGATATACCGCAGCGCGCCGCTGCGTTGCCATCGATGACCAGCAGCCCGCCTTGGCCAGTCGCGCCGGCACTTTGCGACGCGTCGCCCTTCACGTGCACCTGCCCCGACATCATGTTCTCGGCAACGCCTGGTCCGGCATTGCCGTTGATGATTACCATCGCATCCTGGTTCATGCCCGCGCAGTAGTACCCGACATGGCCCTCGATCTCGACCAGAACAGGAGCGTCGAGCCCGACCGCGATCGCGTGCTGCCCGCGCGGGTTGAGCACGCGCCAATGGGTCTCATTCGTGTCGCGCTGCAGCCGGTGCAGCATGCCGTTGAGCTCGCGCAACGATGCGGTGGCGAGATCAATGGTGGGCATTGAAGAATTTCCGCGCAACCGCGCTTTGTGGATGCGACGGGCCGTAGCAGGCCCGTCGCGTGGCCTTGCTGTCCCTTAATTCCCGCGTCGCCGGCATCAGTGGCGCTCGCGGAAATAGACGGTGGCCGGCTCCGGCTCCCAAACCCGCGCCGCCGATATTGCCGGCAAGTCGACGAGGGCGCGATATTCCGTGCCGAAGGCCACCCATTTTTCCGTTTCGGCCATCACCGCCGGCTTGCAGGCAATGGGATCGCGCAGCACGCCGAAGCCGGACTCCGTGCCGACAACAAAGGTGTAGAACCCGTCGAGCGCAGTCAGCGATGCCTGCAACGCCTGGTCGAGCGAAAAGCCCTCGCGCATTTTCCAGGTCATGTAGCCCGCGGCGACTTCCGAATCGTTTTCGGTCTGAAAAGTCAGCCCATGGCGGCGGAGCTCGCGGCGAACTGCGTTGTGATTCGACAGCGACCCGTTGTGGACGAGGCATTGGTCCGCCCCCGTCGTAAACGGATGCGCGCCATTGGTGGTCACGGCCGATTCGGTCGCCATACGCGTATGTCCAATGGCATGAGTGCCCGTCATGCCCGGCAATCCGAAGCGCCGCGCAACCAGGTCGGGCCGGCCGACCTCCTTGAAGATCTCCATGCGGCGCCCAGCCCCGACAATGGTGATCTCAGGCGCAAGCTCGCACAGCCTGCGACGAAGCGCCTGCTCGCGCGC
>CATPCO010000403.1 GCA_955652925.1 uncultured Xanthobacteraceae bacterium
CGCCGCCACCTTCAGTGGACGCGACACCCGTTGCGCTGCGGCGGCAACATCAGGATGGGGTTGTCGATTAGGTGGAGGCATGGACTTGGTCACGATTGCGTAGGGACGCTCATTGTTGAGTGCCCCCCGCAGTCCCGAGTGAGCCGATAGGAGGGCCTTCACACAAAAAGCCCCGACCAAGTGGGTTGGCCAGGGCTGTGTTTGGGTATTGAGTGTTCCAACGGGAACGCTTTGGGCATCGAGTTCCGATGGGAACGCTCGAAGCATAACCCCAAAAACTCGCCACCGCTAGCAGTTCAGCCGAAGAAGTTCGGGTTGTTGTATTTTTGCAAGTTGGTCCTCGTTGCGAGGAGACTTTCATTACCTTCAAGCCCTGCCCGAAATCGCCAATGCCGAGTTTCGCAGTGGCGAAAAAACAACGATCGCACATAAAATCGGCAGTGACGATCGTGATTTCTTTGTTTCTATTTGGATCAAAGCTAATTTTTGCAAAAGTCGGTAGGCGTTTATGTGTCAACGCCGCATCAGATATGCCATACTTACGGTTTTGGCGGCGCATACCACAGCGATCGCTGGCGACATTCTTGTTGAAAGGCGCTCCAAACTTCCTACGACCTATGACTGGACCGGTTTCTATATCGGCGGTCACGTTGGCGCCGGGTTCTCCTATCGCGACTGGACGCTTGCGACGGGCGCGACGTCGGAGGCCGGCGATGCCGTCCTGCTCGGCGGCCAAGCCGGGCTCAATTATCAGTTTGGCAAACTGGTCGCCGGGGTCGAGGCCGACGGGTCCTGGGGCAATCTGAAGGACGAAAATTTCTGCCCTGATGGAATGAACACTTGTTGGACCCGGCAGAACTGGCTTGCGACCGTCACCGGCCGGATCGGCGTGACGTATGAGATGGCCCTGTTCTATGTCAAAGGTGGCGCTGCTTTCACCCGCACCGAGCATTTCATCACCGCCCCAATCCCCTCGCCCCTCGATGAGAGCGGCACGAGCCGTAGAACAGGAGGGACCGCCGGCTTTGGTATGGAATACGCGCTGTGGAACAACTGGACCATGCGCCTGGAGTACGACTATCTCGATTTCGGCTCCCGTTCCGTGGCCATGAGCAACATCGCGACCGGACAATTTGCCGAAGACATTCTCGTCCGGCAGAAGGCGCACGAGGTCAAGCTCGGCGTCAATTATCTGTTCAATCCCGGCAATTGGATGCCGGTCCCTCCGCCGCAGAAAAACTCGGGCGAGCCGACGCCGCAGCGCACAGGCTTGCCAGCGCCGCTCGACTCGCCGCCCTTCCCGTCAGGGGACTGGCCGCTCGGTGGTAGTCAGGTCATCGGCGCGCCCGATACGGCCGTCGGTCCGCTGATGAAATGGCTCTATAACGGCCCCGACGGCCAAGCCTGGAAGGACAGCCACATCAAGATTTACGGCTGGGGAGAAATCGGAGCAAACGGCAGCAATTCAAGCGACTCGCTCGCACCCGCCGGATACCCCATTCGCCCGAACAGATTGGAACTCGACCAACTTGTCTTCCGCATCGAGCGGCTGCCCGATACCGTCCAGACGGATCACGTCGATTGGGGCTTCAACGTCACCAGTGTCTACGGCCTCGACTATCGCTACACCATCATGAAAGGCATTTTCAGCGACCAGTTGCTGAGCAAGAATCGCACCTACGGCTACGACATCCCGACGTTCTATGGTGACCTCTATTTTCCCCAAATCGCACAAGGCATGAACGTCCGCATCGGGCGTTTTCTCTCGGTCCCTGACATCGAGACTCAGATGGCGCCGGGCAATTATCTCTACACCCATTCGCTGCTCTACATCTTCGATCCCTTTACCCAGATGGGGATCGTCAACACCATCAAGCTCAATGCGCAGTGGATGATCCAGTTCGGCGCGCATGCAGGCAATGACGTCGCGGTGTGGGAAAAGCAGGACGCCAAGTTCACTCCGATGGCCTGCATACGCTGGACTTCGCGCGACAATAATGACTCCATCTATCCCTGCGTGAACTCCATCAACAACGGCAAATATGCCTACGACAATATCCAGATGTTCGTAAGCACATGGAGCCACAAGTTCAGCAGCAACTGGAATATGCAGACCGAGGCGTATTACACCTATCAGCGCGACGTGCCGAGCATCTTCGGACCGCTACCGATTGAGCCGAACACGAATGGCGCAGTCTGTCCTTACGGGGAGGTCAGCTGCTTTGCTCCCGCTTGGGCGATTGTCAATTATCAGAATTTCAAGCTGACAAAGACTGATTATCTAGTCATGCGCAACGAGTATTTCGATGACACGCGCGGACAGCGTACGGGCACGCAGACAAGATACAGCACCCACAGCTTCGGATGGGGACATTGGTTCAATGCATGGGGAGAGAACACCGGCCTGATCCGGCCGGAATTGCGCTATGAGCACTCGTACAACGCGCCCGCCTACGACCACGGCACGAAGAAGGATCAATTCATTGCGGCGACCGATGTAATCCTGCTTTATTGACCCAGGCCAGCTGGTTTGGGGCAAACCGAGCTTCGCTAGGTCAAATCCTGGCGCAAAACATGGGGGCGCGGTGCTGCTCTAGTCGAGAGGCTTCATCATGTTGACCGCAAATCATGCTCGGTGAAAATACATCGTGCGGGGAGCAGTGCTACCAATGCCAAACATTGAAGAACTGGAAAAAGAACGTGCCCTTAAATTCGAAGCCATTTGCGCGTTAATCGCCGATGAGTTGGGTCTCGGTGAACTCCATACGCTCGGAGAATCCGACCGCGCGCTGGTGAAAGCAGAAGCTGACGAGGCGACGGAACGCTGGATGGAGCATGCCGATGTAGCTACTCCACCCAAGACAAACCTGCAAAAGCTTCTCGCTGAACATTTCGAACTTGTCGGGCAAATTCTTGATCTCGACGACCAAGAATCAGAGGGATAGGACGATTAGTTTCCTGAGGGCTGAAAGGGACAAGGACACTGAGCGTTGTGCACCACAGCAAAATTGGCAGCCGATCGTCCGCTAGGGGTCAAAATGAGAACCCAATCCTGACGGGGCTCTCTCGATAGCGGACATGCCGGGGGACGGCTTTAAAGAGCACTCTATCGGCGAACCGGC
>CATPCO010000404.1 GCA_955652925.1 uncultured Xanthobacteraceae bacterium
ATCAAAGACACAGTCGCTTCCTGTAAACCGAGATTATTACGTCAGCCCTGCCTCGATGTACGCGTCGGTGGTGGCGCGTATTCGCGTAAAGAGGAAAATGCATCGTCAAGACTTGCAGACGTTTGTAGCAGGACGCGTAAAATTGACATAATAATACCACAATTTCTGCTTGCGGCCAGAAGTATTCGAGGCCCCTTGGAGGTTAATTGTGCGGGTCCCTCGGGGCCGCTGGACATTGGAGGTATATCAGGGGGGCGGCGCTCGCCGGTGGGAGCGCCTTGGGCACCGAACTCTCGCGCCACCGGCGTAATGCCACTGCGGTGCAAGCCCCGGAGCGGGGCGGTGACAATCAAAGCAAGTGTTCGATCCGGATCGGCAGATTGCGCACCCGCCGGCCGGTGGCGTGATAGACCGCATTGGCGATGGCTGGCGCGACGCCTACCATGGAGATCTCCCCCAACCCCTTGACGCCGGCGCTGTTGAACTTGAAGTCCGGCTTGTCGATGAACGCCACCTCGATACAGCCAATATCCCGGCTTACCGGCACAACGTATTCGGCGAGATCGGAATTGAGGAAACCGCCGTACCGTGGATCGACCTCGCTCGCTTCGCGCAGCGCCGCCCCGATGCCCCACACCACGCCGCCTCTGACCTGGCTCGCCGCAGTACGCGGGCTTATCACCCGCCCGCAGTCCACCACGCTGACCACGCGCGGTATTCGCACACGACGCGTGGTCGGTTCGACGCGCACCTCCACGAAGTGCGCGCTGTAGCTGAAGGTAACAAATTCGGGGTAGACGGGACCCGCAAAGGACAGCTGACCGGCAGCTATCCGGCCATAGACCTCATCCGGTTGCCCGGGAGCTTTCGTCCTGACTTCCACTTCCAGAGAAGCGCGCCCAGCGGCCTTCAAGATTTCCGCCGGCGTTCGAGCGGCAGAGCCACCCGGGTTTAGTTTCGTCAGAGCCTCGAGCATTGCATCGGCGGCCTCGATAGCAGCCGGAATGGCCGAGGCGGTGCCCCAAGATCCGGCGGTCATATGCTGGGGCGAGGCGCGCGTGTCGCCGATTACCGCCACGACATTGGCCGCTGGAACGCCAAGCTTGCTGCTGACAGCGGCGGCGAGCGCGGTGCGAATCCCTTGCCCCATCTCGTGGGTGCCGATGCTGATAAATAGGCCGCCTTCGACGGTAACCTTGAGCCGTGCCACGGCGGGTGCGATGAAGCATGGGTACGCGCCTATGGCGACACCCCAGCCAATGAATGATCCATCGTCGGTGCGCATGGACCGCGGCGTCATAATTCGCTTGCTCCACCCAAAGCGTTCGGCGCCGCGCAGCAGGCACTCGGCAACGTGACGTGACGAGAGCGGCAGCTTGGAGACGGCGTCGGTCGCGGTATCATTGGCCAAGCGGAAAGCGATGGGATCCCGGCCGAGGCTGTAGGCCAGCTCATCGACGCAGCATTCCAAAGCGAAGCATGCAGCGTGCTCAAAGGGCGCGCGCATGTAACCGGGTGTCTGCACGTCGGTTCGCACGAACCGTTCGCGCCCGCGGAAATTTTTGATTCCGTACAGACGTGATGACACCGCTGCATATTGAGCTGGAAACAGGTCGTGCCGCGAGGTCTGCGCATCTACCTCGTGAATCGCGGCCAACATATTGCCGGAGCGGTCGGCGCCTAGCCGCACGCGATGGCGGATGGCTGGACGGAAGCTGGAGTCATGAAAGATCTGGGTGCGGGGAACCACCAGCTTGACCGCTCGACCCAG
This sequence comes from uncultured Xanthobacteraceae bacterium, assembly GCA_955652925.1. Taxonomy (GTDB): domain Bacteria; phylum Pseudomonadota; class Alphaproteobacteria; order Rhizobiales; family Xanthobacteraceae; genus VAZQ01. Next base: position 1,772 of record CATPCO010000404.1, read on the forward strand.
GCGCTGCGCCGCTACGGCCACCAACACCGTCTGCATCTGCATCGCGTATTTCTGGCCGAAGCCACCTCCGACATAAGGCGAGATGACCTCGACGCGGTCCGGCGTCAGACCCAGCGCCGCGACCAACCCATGGCGGAGGCCTTCTGCGTTCTGAGTGCTTTCGTGCACTATGAGCTTGCCGTCCTTCCACTCTGCGACCGTGGCGATCAGCTCCATTGGGTTATGGTGCTGGGGCGCGGTTGTGAAGCGCGCGTCGATCTTTACCGGAGCCGCTGCAAACGCCCTGTCGGCGTCGCCGGCGATGATCTCGGGAAAACGCTTCTCGAGCGGAGTGTCCGCTTGGTTGATCGTTTCAGCTCCGGGCGCATCGAGCGTCACACTGACGGGTTCGGTCGAATACGTGGCTTGGATCAGCGCGGCAGCCTCGATCGCCTTTTCAAGCGTGTCGGCCACTACCAGCGCGATGGGCTGGCCGCGATAGGCGATGGCCGGCGATAGCATGGGCTGGAGGCTTTGAAAGGCATGGCCTCCGGTCATCAAAAAACCGGCCGACTTCACATGCCCGAGATTTTCGTGCGTGAGGATCAGCCGAATGCCGGGCGCGGCGCTGGCGGCCCGAGCGTCGATACTGATAACGCGCCCTTTCGGTATTGTGGCAATAGCGAGCGCTGCGTGGAGAATGTCAGGTCGCGCATCGTCGGCGCCAAACACGACCGCACCGCGCACCTTATCATAGGCATCGATGCGTGGAGCATCAGAGAACGGCGCGTCGCTCATCGCCGAACTGCCCTTTGCTTCGCAATCATCAACGCATCGGCGACTGTTCGGGCGCCCAATTCTTTCCTGAAGAGATTATCGCG
>CATPCO010000405.1 GCA_955652925.1 uncultured Xanthobacteraceae bacterium
CCGAGGATGGCAATCAGGAGGAGCGAGATGCGCGCGATACCGGACGCGATCGGAGCGTCAAACCAGGCGAGCGCGACGAGCGCGGCAAGCAAGGCGAGCCAGACATAAGCGATATGGGCATAGCGAACGTGCCAGCGATTGAGATTGAGATAGGCGAAAAGAAACACGACGAGCGTCGCTGCAAGAATCGCTTCACCCGACGCACGCCAGATTTGCTCGGAATCGGCCGACAGCGCGAACACCTTGCCCCAGAATCCGAAATCCACACCGATATAGACCAGCACCGCCCAGCCGAGCGCGGCGGCGGCCGGGAACATGATGCTTCCCTTCACCACGAACAGAATGGTCAGAAACAGCGCCAGCAATCCGGCGATGCCGATGACAATGCCGTGGTAAAGCGTGAAGCTGTTGACCTTGTCCTTGTAGGCTTCCGGCTCCCACAAATAGAGCTGGTTGAGCTTGTCGGTGCGCAGCTCCAGCACGTAGGTCATGACCGCGCCGGGATCGAGCGTGATGCGGAAGATGTCCGCCGTCGCGCTGTCCTGGCGATCGGGGCGCTCGCCGCTCGACGTGATGCTGGCCACGCGCGAGCGGCCGAGATCGGGCCAGAACACGCCCGATCCGACCATGCGGTAATGCGGGACGACGATCAGCCGCTCGATCTGCTCGTCGCCGGAATTGGCAAGCGCAAACACGGCCCAATTGCTGTTGCCTTGCTGGGCGCGCACATCCATGCGGCGGATGATCCCGTCAGGACCCGGGGCGGCCGAAACGAGGATGCGGTCGCCCTCGCTGCGGTGGCGTTCAGCGGCGTCGGTGAGGTCGATTGCGGCTGCGTCGGAGCGCACATTGATCGCCTCGACCGCACGGGTCGGCGAAGAGCCGATAGCGGCCATCATCGCAATGGCAGTCACGCAGGCGCGGGTGAGACGCAAACATCGTCCTCCGAGCTTCACCCCTTTTGCCTCCCCCGAGCCTTGCCGGAGCGACCCAATGCGCGCATGGGCAGAAGCTAGCCAACTTTACGTCTATTTCGCGGCCCGCGCGAATGAGGAGCAAGCTCGCAGGCGAGCGCCAAAGCGCCAGGCACCCCAGAAAAGACAGGAAATTCAGTTCATTGCAAGCGTCGAGGTCAATCTTTGCAGGTCAGCACGATCTTGCCGATGTGCTCGCCCGATTGCATGCGCAAATGCGCGGCTGCGGCGTCTGCGAGCGCAAACGTGCTGTCGATCATTGGCCGCACCTTCCCGTCTGCGAGAAGCGGCAGGACATGCGACTCGATCGCGTTCGCGATTGCAGCTTTGTCGGCGATGGAGCGAGCGCGCAGTGTCGAACCCGTGTGGGTGAGCCGCTTGAGCATGAGACGGCTGAAATCAACCGTTGCCTTGCGACCGCCCTGCACGGCGATCTGAACGACGCGCCCCTCAACCGCCGCGGCTTCATAATTGCGCCCGATATAGTCGCCGCCGACCATATCCAGAATGAGATCGGCGCCCCTGCCGCCGGTCGCAGCCTTTGTCGCGGCGACGAAATCTTCGGACCTGTAGTTAATGCAGGGGTCGGCGCCGAGCCGGCGGCAGGCGTCGCACTTTGGCTCGGAGCCCGCAGTCGCGATCACCCGGGCGCCGAAGGCCTTGGCCAATTGGATGGCAGTCGTCCCGATGCCGGAGGAGCCGCCGTGCACGAGCAACGTCTCTCCCGATTGCAGTCGGCCGCGCGCAAACACGTTGTGCCATACCGTGAAAAAGGTCTCCGGCACGGCGGCCGCTGCAACGAGCGTAAGGCTCGGGGGCACCGGCAGGGCATGGCTTTCGTGCGCCGCGCAATACTGCGCATAGCCGCCCCCGACGACGAGCGCCATGATCCGGTCACCGACCTTCCAACGGGAAGCGCCCTCCCCGACCGCGACCACTTCGCCCGCGATCTCCAAGCCCGGAATATCGGTCGCGCCCTTTGGTGGAGGGTACTTGCCCTCCCTCTGCATTACGTCAGGGCGGTTCACGCCTGCCGCGGCAACCGCAACCAGCACCTCGCCGGTGCCGGCTTGCGGCAAGGGGCGAAGCTGCGACACCAGCATCTCCGGGCCACCAGGAGCTTTGATGCCGATCGCCGTCATTGTTTCGGGCAATGCAGCCAGTTCCGCCTCCGTGTCGCCGGCGACCGCTAGTCGCCGGAGCTATGTGACATTTGCGCGACCCGCCGCTATTTTTCCCGGTACAGAGGGCGTCAAGGGAGGACGAGTGGACGGGGCGCCGGCCCAGAACCTTTGACCCTGGAGGCGAGTGCGATGCCATTGATAGACGAAGACGATCGCCCAAAGAAGAAGATCGTGCACGAAATGGGTCAGGACCTCGCGCTCCTTTCGGTCAACGAGCTGGCGGAACGCATCGCGCTGCTGAAGGAGGAGATCGGCCGGCTCGATGCCGAAATTGCGAGGAAGCAGGCTTCTCGCAACGTCGCCGATGGGTTCTTCAAGGACAAGAAATAGCGGCGCTGGCTCCTCGCTCGCACGACCTCTCGGTCGTCATACGGGCGTTTTCAAACGTATTGAAGACGTTAAGACCTTATTAAGCTTTCTAGGCCATTACTCTGAATGTCCATCTTCTGGACATTGAGTGGCTCCTGTCCACTCTGTTTGACGCCTCCCTGTTATAAACTTAGAGCCGCCGGCGACGGCGGCTCTTTTTTCGTCCCAATTTAATACGCGTCGATGGCTTCGCGCGGCTTTGTCGCGGAAAACCCGCGTGTCCGCCCGGCAACTATGTCGCAAGCTTTGCTGCGGGAGCGCTGGACTCGGCCCGTGCGCTGGGTAATGCTCCAAGTTCGCCCTGTTGGCGCAATAGCAAGAACGTTGGGTCGTGTGAGGCGTCCGGAATGTCGGAGCAGTCGGTCAACGAGGCGGTTTCGTTTGGGGAGAAGCTCGCCAGCTCACAGGTGTTTACGGATCTGTTCCGCGACGGCATGGCACTGGTTGAGGAGACGGCTGCCTACCTCGATGGTCCCGGGCGGCAGGAATCAAAACGGCTCCCACGTGCTGGCGCGCTCGCTTATGCGACCGAAAGCATGCGCCTGACCACCCGGCTGATGCAGCTTGCCTCCTGGCTTCTCCTTCACCGCGCCGTCAAGGAGGGCGAGATGTCGCTCGCCCAGGCCAACAAGGAAAAGGCCAAGGTAAAATTGTCGGGGGGAGAGCACAATGACGAGCAGACGATCATCCTCCTTCCCGAGCGCCTGCGGATCCTGGTCCAACGATCGAAGGCGCTGCAAAAAGCGGTGCGCCGGCTCGATGCCACCATGCACGCGGCTCCCGTGCGGGTGACATGCAACAATCCGGTGGAACGCCAGCTCGGCCTCCTGCGAGCCGCATTCGAGCACGAGTAAGACGATCACCAGGTCGCTGCGGAAATTTGCTGTAGCGAGTAGCCCGGATTGAGCAAAGCGAAATCCGGGAGAGGTCTCTCCCCGCGTTTCGCTCTGCTCAACACGGGCTACAAGCAAAGCCCCTATTTTTTTAATCCAATTCCTGCAAATTTCTTCTGGAAGCGGGAGAGGCGTCCACCTCGGTCGACAAGTTGCTGCTGCCCGCCGGTCCACGCCGGGTGCGACTTTGGGTCGATATCGAGATGCAGCGTATCGCCCTCCTTGCCCCAAGTCGTGCGCGTGGCGAATTCGGTGCCGTCGGTCATCACGACCTTGATGGTGTGATAGTCCGGATGGATGTCTTGCTTCATGATTGTTCAATCGCCTGGAGCTCGATCGCTATAGCGGCGGCTCTATAGCGGGGACGGGCGAAGGAGACAAGGCCTCTTGGTTGGGCTTGCGATCTGATCATTATGCAATTTCGTGTATAATGACTCGGCATGAAAGTTCCGCAGGCTGCGAAATGAACGTCGCCGAGCGAGCCATCGCGGCGCCTAAGGTCGAGAGCGTGCCCGCGGCTGCGGAAGTTCCCCGCGCGTCAGCCGCGCAACAGCCACGCGCTCGGCGCCTGCGGCCGCTGGTCTCGTTGCTTCCTTATGTCGCGCGCTACCGCTGGCACGCAATCGCTGCTTTGGTTGCGCTCTTGGCCGCGGCAGTCGCAACGTTGGTGGTGCCCGTCGCGATCCGGCGCATGATCGACTTCGGGTTCTCGCGCGACAGTGCCAACCTGATCGACAGCTATTTCAGCGTGATGCTCGGGGTGGTCGCCGTGCTCGCGGTTGCGAGTGCCATGCGCTTTTATCTCGTCACCACGCTGGGCGAGCGCATCGTCGCGGATCTGCGCGAGGAAGTGTTCGGACACCTCGTTTCGCTTTCTCCCGCATATTTCGATGTTGCCAAAAGCGGAGAGCTGATCTCGCGGCTCACCGCCGATACGACGCAAATCAAAGCTGCTGTCGGGGCTTCTGTCTCCGTTGCGCTGCGCAACATGGTGCTGTTCGCAGGGGCGAGTGCCATGATGGTGGTGACAAGCCCGCGGCTTTCGGGATTTGTGTTGGCAGCCATACCCGTGATCGTTCTGCCGCTTTACGGCTTCGGCCGCGCGGTTCGCCGGCGCTCGCGCACCGCCCAGGACACGCTCGCCGACGCCTCGGCCTACGCCTCGGAACTGATCGGGGCGATCCGAGTGCTCCAGGCGTTTACCAATGAGAGCCTGGCGAGAAGCCGCTTCGGCAGCGCGGTGGAGCGCGCGTTTGCCGCGGCGCGAAACTCCATTCGGGCGCGCGCCATTCTTACCGCGATTGCGATCTTCCTTGTGTTTGCAAGCGTGGTCGTGGTGCTCTGGGTCGGCGCGCAGGATGTGCTGGCAGAGCGCATCAGCGCGGGGCGGCTCTCGCAATTCGTGCTCTATGCCGTTCTGGCTGCCGCGGGTCTTGGCCAGCTCTCTGAAGTTTGGGGCGAACTGTCGCAGGCATCCGGCGCAGCGGAACGGCTGTTCGAGATCCTGGCCGTGCGGCCTACGATCGTGCCGCCCGCGCGCCCGCGCGCGTTCCCGCAACCGCCCCGCGGAGAGGTAGCATTCACGGACGTGCGCTTTTCCTACCCCGCACGGCCGGAGAGCGTGGTCCTGGATGGAGTATCGTTTACCGTCCGGCAGGGTGAAAAGGTCGCGATCGTCGGCCCGTCCGGCGCGGGCAAGAGTACGATCTTTCAACTCATTCTGCGCTTCTACGATCCGTTATCCGGAATTGTGAGATTTGACGGCACGCCGCTCGTC
>CATPCO010000406.1 GCA_955652925.1 uncultured Xanthobacteraceae bacterium
AGCTCTTCGGCGAGCAGCATAGGCAGTGCCGTGTAGCTGCCTTGGCCCATCTCCGCGCGGGGATAACGGAGGGTGATGCTGTCGTCGGGATGAATGACGATCCACGCGTTGATTTCCGGTGCGCCGTTTGCGGCATGCGCCGTATCGGAACGTATGGGAAGCTCAAAGCCGAGCACGAACGCGCCGCCGATGGCGGCAGCGCTGGCCAGCAACGAGCGGCGGTCGATCTTTGGGATGGATGTCATGACAACCTCCATCAGTCTCAAGCGCCGGCCGCGGCGTGGATCGCCGCGCGGATACGCTGGTATGTACCGCAGCGGCAGATATTCGTAATTTCGGCATCGATGTCGGCATCGGTCGGCTTTGGTTTTTCTTTGAGCAACGCCACCACCGCCATGATCATTCCGCTCTGGCAATATCCGCATTGCGGGACATCGTGGTCGAGCCAGGCTTGCTGGACCGGATGTAGCGTGCCATTCTTGGCAAGACCTTCAATTGTAGTGATCTCCGGGCCGCCCGTAATCGAGCCGATCGGCATCGAGCAGGAGCGCACCGGCGCCCCGTCGATGTGGACCGTGCAGGCGCCGCATTGGGCGATGCCGCAGCCATAGCGCGTGCCGGTGAGTCCGATCGTATCACGCAAGACCCACAACAGCGGCGTATCGGGCTCAACGTCCACCTCGTAAGCTTTTCCGTTGACCGTGAGACTGATCATTCATGTCCTCCCTGGTAGGGGCAATCAATCAAAGTCTGCGGCGACAAAGAAACGTCGCCTGATCTATCCTGGTTCCGGCCCACCCCTTCGGGCTTACCACAATCTAGGTGTCTGCGAGCACGTCGCGAAATCGCAATTCCGTGAGGGCGTTGCCCATCCGATCACTACCCAAGTCAATGGCGAGGCTTCAGTCCGATGTCCTCACTGTGGCCCTATCGCCTTTCCGCCAACCCATCGATCGAGGCTGTGGTTCGTACAATAATCCGGTCCCTGACGCTTGGAACCTCTTCTTCATCCAAATTATTTTGATGCTCATGCGAATTGTTTTCATGGCTCTCTAACGTTGCAGACCGCAATTGCTGTTGTTCCTTCAGGATCTGATACCATCGGTGTTCGGCAAACCGCTCTTGAGGTGGGCGCCCGGGGCTCGACTACCCGCTACGCGCGCGTGATTGGTGCTCTGCAAGAACGGAGCCCCGCTGCGACCATCCTCCGATCAGCCCGGAGGAGGACGCGCTCGAACATCTGGAACAAGTGCCCAAGGCACCCGGGTGAAATGTTGGAGAGACCAAATGACTCAAGCAAACGATGACCTTAAGATGAGCCGCCCGCCGCTCCCTCCCTTCACGGCCGAGACCGCCGCACAAAAGGTGCGAATAGCCGAAGACGCATGGAACACCCGCGACCCCGCTCGCGTTGCGCTTGCCTACACAATAGACAGTCGCTGGCGCAATCGCTCGGAGTTTATCGAGGGTCGCGCCGCCATCGAAGCCTTCCTCACGCGCAAATGGAACCGCGAGCTTGACTACCGCCTGATCAAGCAAGTCTGGACGTTCCGCGAGAACAGAATTGCGGTTCGCTTCGCCTACGAATGGCACGATGATAGCGGCAACTGGTTTCGCAGCTATGGCAACGAGAACTGGGAGTTCGATACGCATGGCCTCATGCGCCTGCGCATCGCCAGCATAAACGACCTCCCGATCAGGCAGAGCGAGCGCAAATATCACTGGCCGCTTGGCCGCCGTCCCGATGATCACCCGAGCTTGAGCGATCTTGGGCTGTAGAAAGGCGGACCGCGGATGGCAAAGGCAATGCCGATTGACTCCATCCTGCAAATCGCGCGGAGTCATCGGGCTCCGTCCGCCAAATGCCAATTCGGAAGACCTCCCGTAGATTGACGCTATGGCTCTTGCACAGCCTGTATCGGCACCGCTCACCCGCGCGGCGATCTTTCTGGTCGTGACGATAAATCCGGGCCCGGACAATCGCGCGGCCGTGCGATCGTTTTGCGCAGACCTGCCAGCGTTGATTCGCGCAGTGGAGTTTCGCGAGCTCGAAGCCGGCCTTTCCTGCGTGATGGGGATCGGGTCCGACGCGTGGGACCGGCTGTTCGGGCACCCGCGCCCAGCCGAGCTCCACCCGTTCCGCGAGATCCGGGGCGCCCAGCACCATGCGGTTTCGACGCCAGGGGACCTGCTGTTCCATATCCGCGCGAAGCGGATGGATCTTTGCTTCGAAATGGCGGCGCAGATCATGGAGCGCCTCGGCGAATCGGTCTCGGCGGTGGACGAGGTTCATGGCTTTCGGTACTTCGATGACCGCGACCTTCTGGGGTTCGTCGACGGCACCGAGAATCCTCGTGGCGAAGCGGTGATCGACGCCGCACTCATCGGCGAGGAGGATGCCGCGTTCGCCGGGGGCAGCTACGTAATCGTGCAGAAATATCTCCATGACCTGAACGGATGGAACGCGCTCTCCACCGAGGCGCAGGAGCGAATCATCGGCCGCAGCAAGCTGTCCGACGTCGAACTGGACGACTCGATAAAACCGGCGTCGGCGCACAACGCGCTCACCACGATCACCGAGAATGGCAAAGAGTTTCAGATCGTGCGCGACAACATGCCCTTCGGCCGAGTCGGTACCGGTGAATATGGCACCTACTTCATTGGCTATTGCCGCACGCCGCGGGTGACCGAGCAGATGCTCGAGAACATGTTCGTCGGCCGGCCGCCCGGCAATTACGATCGGCTGCTCGACTTCAGCCGGGCGGTGACCGGAACCCTGTTCTTCGTGCCATCCGCGACATTCCTGGAATCCGTGAACGACGCCGCCCATGCGCAAGCGACACCCGCTGCGGGATTAACGCTTGAGCCTGCACCATCCAGGGCCCCGGCACCCGATGGTTCGCTCGCAGTAGGCTCCCTTAAAGGAGAAAACCGATATGAATAATCTTCACCGCGAGCTCGCTCCGATTTCTGATGCAGCGTGGGCGGATATCGAAGAGGAGACGACACGAACCCTCAAGCGCCATCTCGCCGGACGGCGCGTGGTCGAGCTCCATGGCCCGGGCGGTGTCGGCCTTTCCGCCGTCGGCACCGGCCACCGCAAGACGATCGAGGCGCCGGGTGAGGGCATCCTCGCGCAGCAGCGCGAGGTCAAGGCACTGATCGAGTTGCGGGTTCCGTTCGAGCTCAATCGTGCGCAGATTGACGACGTGGAGCGCGGTGCGAACGACTCCGACTGGCAACCGGCGAAGGACGCTGCGCAGAAGATCGCCTATGCCGAGGACCGCGCCATCTTTGAGGGCTATCCCGCGGCGGGTATCGGCGGCATCCGCCAGGGCACCAGCAATCCGATCATCACGCTCCCGGCTGACGTGCGTCACTATCCCGATGCCATCGCGCAAGCTTTGAACCAATTGCGTCTCGCCGGCGTCAACGGGCCCTATTGCGTGCTGCTCGGCGCCGATGCTTATACGGCGCTCGCTGAGACCAGTGACCACGGCTATCCCGTGCTGGAGCACGTAAAAAAACTCGTCAAGGACGAGATCATCTGGGCCCCGGCCATCGCCGGTGCCTTCGTGCTCACCACGCGAGGCGGCGATTTCGATCTGCACATCGGGCAGGATGTCTCGATCGGCTATTTGAGCCACACCGATAGCGTCGTGCGTCTCTATCTCCAGGAGACGTTGACGTTCCTACTGCTCACGACCGAGGCTGCCGTCGCGCTGGCGCCTGGCGCAAAGGAGTAGACCTAAAGTCATTAGCGATGGTCTAGCAAGGCAGCCTCACCGTGCTCAACTCCGACGCCGATGCGCCCTACGACCTGCAGGGCATTGGCCGCCAAGACTGCTTTGCCGACAACGTAAGCTAAACGGTTCTCTTTCTATTCGTTTGCTGCCAAACCCAATACCGCAAAGCCCTCCTTGCGCGCAGCGGCGGCAAGGCGCTCATCGAGCGTCACGATTGTCAATGAAGCGGGCCGCTGCTCCGCGGCCATATATGCCGCGGCAAGCTGAAATGCGTCCGCGGCGCGCAGCGGATGCACGCGTACAAGCCGCGCCGCCATTTCCCGGATGGCATCGCTGGGATCAACTTC
>CATPCO010000407.1 GCA_955652925.1 uncultured Xanthobacteraceae bacterium
GTCGAAAGCAAGCCGGGCGAGGGCTCGACCTTCACTGTGCGCCTGCCGCGCAATGTTGAGATCGAAGAAACGCGCGTGAGTGCGGCACCGGCGCAGCCCGCGCATCCGATCGCAGAGGAATCCGAAGAGCCGTTGATCCTGGTCGTGGACGATGATGCGACCGCGCGCGATCTGGTCAAGCGGCACCTGGAGCGCGCGGGATTTGCGGTCGTCGCGGCACGCGGCGGGCAGGAGGGCCTGCGGCTCGTGCGGGAGCTGCGGCCCGCGGCGGTGACGCTCGACCTCATGATGCCTGATCTCGACGGCTGGACGGTACTCGCCGCGATCAAAGGCGATCCGGCGCTCGCCAGCACTCCGGTGGTGCTGATGTCCATCGTCGATCAGAAGAACCGGGGCTACGCGCTCGGCGCGGCGGACTATCTGATCAAGCCGGTCGACCGCAGGAAGCTGGTCGAAACGCTTCGCCACATCTGCGGCGCAACCGCCGGGCACGCCCTTCTCGTTGATGACGACGACGTGGTTCGCCGCGGTGTGCGCGCGGCCTTGGAGCCGATCGGCTGGCAGGTCACGGAGGCGGAGAACGGACGACTTGCGGTCGATAAGCTTGCCGCCGCGCGTCCCGATGTGATCATTCTCGACCTGATGATGCCCACCATGGACGGCTTCGAATTTCTCGACGAGCTGCGCCGCCGGACAAAATGGCGCGACATCCCGGTCGTGGTCATCACCGCGAAGGATCTCACTGATGCGGATCGCAATCGCCTCAACGGCGGCGTCGAGCGCATCATCGCCAAGACCGACCGCGATGCCATGCTGCGCCAGCTGGCAGCCGAGCTGAAACGATGCGTCAAACGGCAGAGCTAGCGGGTGTCGATGCAATCGAATCGTATTGATGCTGTAGGGTGGGCAAAGGCGCGCTCTTGCGCGCCGTGCCCACGCGGTCGACCGGACTGGTGGGCACGGCGCGCGCGGGTCAAAGCTTGCACGGACTCGGTAGACCGTCTGCGCGCGCTCCTTTGCCCACCCTACAGCTGCGGCGTCGCTCTCGGGGTGGCCGCATGAAAATCTTGTACGTCGAGGACAACGAAGACAACATCTATATGCTGCGCAGCCGGCTCACGCGGGCGGGCTTCACGGTGGTGATCGCGACCGACGGGGAGCAGGGCGTCGCCGTGGCGGCGAGCGAAAAGCCCGACCTCGTGCTGATGGATCTGAGCCTTCCCGTGCTCGACGGCTGGGAGGCAACGCGCCGCATCAAGACTGCGCCCGAAACGAGCCGCATCCCGATCATCGCGCTCTCCGCCCACGCCATGCCCGGCGACGCCGAAAAGGCGCTGGCTGCGGGATGCGATGATTTCGACACCAAACCGGTCGAGCTGCCGCGGCTTCTCGCGAAGATCCGCGCGCTCAAACCCGACGGTGGTGGATCGTGAGCAGCGAAGACGCCGCGCTGCTCATTGTCGACGACATCGAGGACAATCGATTTGCGCTGAGCCGGCGGCTTGCGCGCCAGGGCTATCTCAACGTCACCACCGCCGTCGATGGCCGGCAGGCGCTGGAATTGCTGAAGGCAAAGCCGTTCGATCTCGTGCTGCTCGACATCATGATGCCGCACGTCAACGGCTACGAGGTGCTGGCGCAGATGAAGGCGGACGAGAGCCTGCGCCACATTCCCGTGATCATGATCTCTGCCGTGGACGAGATCGACAGCGTCGTCCGCTGTGTCGAGCTTGGCGCCGAGGATTATCTGGCAAAGCCGTTCAATCCGACCTTGCTGCGCGCCCGCGTCGGCGCCTGCCTGGAACGCAAACGGCTGCACGATAAGCTTCGCGAGTCACTCCAGCGGCAGACCGCCACCGCCGATGTGCTCAAAGTCATCAGCCGCTCGACGTTCGATCTGCAGACCGTGCTGGACACGCTCATCGAGACCGCGGCACGGCTGTGCGATGCCCGGCGCGCTGTCATTTTGAAGCGAGATGGCGAGACCTACCACGGAGTTGCTTTCTACAACGCTTCTCCGGAGCTGATCGATTACGTCAAAGCCCACCCGATCGCGCCGGGAAGGCACAGTATCACGGCGAGGGTCGCGCTGGAGCGGCAAATTGTTCATGTCGCCGACCTGCAGGCCGATGCTGAATACGGTTACGCGCCGCGCGATGTTGATCCCATCCGAACGGAGCTCGGAGTCCCCATGTTCCGGGGAGACGACATCGTTGGCGTCTTCATCCTCTACAAGCTCGAAGTCGCACCGTTCACCGAGCAGCAGATCGAGCTGGTGAAAACCTTCGCCGACCAAGCGGTCATCGCAATCGAGAACACGCGGCTACTGAGCGAGCTGCGCGAGCGGACCGGCGAGCTGGCGCGCTCGGTCGAGGAGCTGCGCGCGCTCGGTGACATCAGCCAGGCGGTCAACTCCACCCTCGATGTCGAAACCGTGCTCAGCACGATCGTTGCAAGGGCGGTCCAGCTCTCGAATACCGATGGTGGCGTGATCTATGTTTTCAACGAGCAGGACCAGACGTTTCGGGTGCGCGCCACGTACGGCCTGAGCGAGGAGATGGTCGCGGCGGTCAAGGCCCAGCAGCTCGGCTCTTCCGATGCGATCCGCCAGGCCACAAAGGACGGGCAGCCGCACGAGTTCGCCGATATCGACGAGGAGCCGCCGAGCCCGGTGCGCGAGATCTCAATGCGGGTGGGATTTCGCGCCCGTCTGATCGTGCCGCTCAAGAGCACGGACCGCGTCATCGGCGCGCTCGTCATCAGACGCAAGCAGCCCGGCAATTTTCCCAGGCACACGATTGAGCTGCTGCAGACGTTCGCCGCCCAGTCGGTGGTGGCGATCCAGAACGCGCGTTTGTTCCGCGAGCTCGAGAAGAAGAGCCGCGAGCTCGAAATCGCGAGCAAGCACAAATCGCAATTTCTCGCCAATATGAGCCACGAGCTGCGCACGCCCCTCAATGCCATCCTTGGCTATGCCGAGCTCATCCTCGACAACATCTATGGCGACACATCGGAGAAGATGCGCGGCGTGCTGGAGCGGATCGAGAGCAACGGCAAGCATCTTCTCGGCCTGATCAACGACGTGCTCGACCTCTCCAAGATCGAGGCGGGGCAGCTCACGCTGTCCATGGCCGATTATTCGCTCAGGCAAGTGGTGCACACGGTCTACAGCGCGGTCGAGCCGCTCGCCGTGCAAAAGAGGCTGCAATTCAAGGTCGAGGTGGCGCCCGATCTCCCTGCCGGCCATGGCGACGAGCACCGCCTCACCCAGGTCCTGCTCAATCTGGTCGGAAATGCGATCAAGTTCACCGACGCGGGCGAGGTTTTGATCAAAGCGGCAGCTGCCGACGATACATTCAGTGTCGCCGTGCGCGACACCGGCCCCGGAATTTCGGCCGCCGATCAGGCAAAGCTTTTCCAGGAATTTCAGCAGGCCGACAATTCAGTCACTCGCAAGAAAGGCGGCACCGGGCTGGGGCTTGCGATCTCCAAGCGCATCATCGAGATGCACGGCTGAAAAATCTGTGTGGAATCGGCGCCCGGCCAGGGCTCGACCTTCCGGTTCACACTCCCCGTCACGGTCGAGCAACAGCACGATCCCCGTAGCCCGCATTGAGCGCAGCGAAATGCGGGCTACGGGGA
>CATPCO010000408.1 GCA_955652925.1 uncultured Xanthobacteraceae bacterium
GCTCAGCTATCATATCAAGGACGACAAGCTCCTTTATGTCAGCGGCAGAAACGGCCCCGCCAATGAGAACAGGCTGTGCGTGAAGGGCCGCTTTGGCTTCGACTATGTGCATCACGCCCATCGTCTGCGGCAGCCGCTGATCCGCAAAGACGGGGTGAGGAAGCACGCGCATGACACGGTCGACCCGGCCAATCCGTGGACGCATTTCCGGCCAGCGACCTGGCAGGAGGCGCTCGACCGCGCTGCAGCCGGGCTGAAGAACATTCGCGATCGGGACGGCTCACAGGCGCTTGCGGGATTCGGCTCGGCCAAATGCACGAATGAGGAGGCCTATCTCTTCCAGAAGCTCGTGCGCGCGGGCTTCGGCACCAACAACGTCGATCATTGCACGCGTCTATGCCACGCCTCGTCGGTGGCGGCGCTGCTCGAGACCATCGGATCGGCCGCGGTCACTGCCACTTTCAACGAGTGCAAGAATTCCGACGTCATCATTGTGATCGGCGCCAACCCGGCGGAGAACCATCCGGTCGCTGCCACCTTCTTCAAGCAGGCGGCCAAGCGCGGCGCGCAGCTCATTGTCATGGACCCGCGCGGCCAGGCACTCAAACGCCACGCCGCTCACATGCTGCAATTCAAGCCGGGCACCGACGTTGCGATGCTCAACGGCATTCTCAACACCATCGTCACCGAACGGCTCTATGACCGGCAGTATGTCGAGGCGCAGACCTCAAACTTCGAAGCGTTCGCCGACCACATCAAGGATTTCACGCCGGAGGAGATGGCTCCCATCTGCGGAATTCCGGCAGAGACTTTGCGTACGGTGGCGCGCACTTATGCGCGCGCAAGCTCGGCAATCATTTTCTGGGGCATGGGCGTGTCCCAGCACGTCCATGGCACGGACAACGCGCGCTGCCTCATTGCGCTTGCGCTCATTTGCGGCCAGGTCGGCCGGCCAGGCACGGGGCTGCATCCGCTGCGCGGACAAAACAACGTGCAGGGCGCCTCGGATGCCGGTCTCATCCCGATGTTCTTTCCGGATTACCGCGCCGTCGATAATGCGGATATCCGCGCCAGCGTGGAAAAGGCGTGGAGCGCCAAGCTTGACCCCAAGCGCGGTCTCACCGTGGTCGAGATCATGCAGGCGGTGCATGCCGGCGTGATCAAGGGCATGTACATCCTGGGCGAAAACCCCGCGATGTCCGACCCCGATCTCAATCACGCGCGCGAGGCGCTTGCGCATCTCGATCATCTTGTGGTGCAGGATATCTTCCTCACCGAGACGGCCTGCCATGCTGATGTGATTTTACCGGCGTCGGCCTGGCCGGAGAAGGACGGCACCGTCACCAATACCAATCGCCAGGTGCAGATGGGCCGCCAGGCGCTGCCGCTGCCGGGCGACGCCAAGGTCGACTGGTGGATCACGCAGGAGATCGCGCGCCGCATCGGGCTTGACTGGAATTATCAGCACCCGAGCGAGATCTATACCGAGATGGCATCCTTGATGCCGGCTCTCGACAACATCTCATGGGACCGCATCGAAAAGGAGAGCGCCGTCACTTATCCTTCCGACGCCCCGGACAAGCCGGGGCACGACGTGGTGTTCGGCGATCGCTTTCCCACCCAGGATGGTCGGGGCAAGCTCGTGCCGGCGCGCATCCTGCCGCCCGACGAGCAACCGGACGCGGAATATCCGTTCGTGCTCTCAACCGGCCGGCAGCTTGAGCACTGGCATACCGGCGCGATGACCCGGCGCGCGGCTGCACTCGATGCATTGGAGCCCGGGCCGGTCGCCAATGTGTCGCGCGGCACGATTGCCAAGCTTGGCATCGCGCCGGGCGACATGGTGCGGGTGTCGACGCGCCGCGGCGCGGTCGAGCTCGCCGTGCGGCAGGACGATGCCATCCCCGACGGCGTCGTGTTCATTCCATTCGCGTTCGTCGAAGCCGCGGCGAATCTGCTGACCAACCCGGCGCTTGACCCATTCGGGAAAATCCCGGAGTTCAAGTTTTGCGCGGCCAAGATCGAGCGCACCGAAGCGCCGGCACAGATCGCGGCGGAGTAGCCGGCGAAACAACGGGCCGAATGCACAACTTTACGTACTATCCCGTTAGCAGCAAATGACCGACGTTCGGATTGCCGACCGGTTGCAAAATCCTCGCTATGTTCCCTGACTAACCTCCGCGGCAAGGAGGGAGGCATCGTGGGCAAATGGTTGATCAATCTCCTGCTCGGATCGGTTCTTGTTCTGACCTCGGCAAGCGTCGTGCAAGCCGTTGAACTTCAGGTCATAGCCGGGGGCGGCATCGCTGGCTCGTTGGACGAGATCGCCACCCTGTTCGAGCAGGCGTCCGGCCATAAGATTGTGATTCGCTACGGCACGACGCCGGAACTAATCAAGATGGCCACGAGCGGTGCTCCATTCGATCTTGGTGTCGTACCCCAGGATGTCTGGAAAGACGCTGCCGCGCGTGCGCAGGTCGCGCCCGGACCGACGCCCGACGTCGCTCGGGCGGGCATCGGCGTCGCGGTCCGCATTGGTGCACCTAAACCCTATATTGGCACGGCCGAGGCTCTCAAACAGACGCTGCTCAAGGCGCAATCCATCGCCTCGATACCGGCGAGCTCCACCGGCACTCAGCTTGCTGGCATATACGAGCGGCTGGGCATCACCGACGAGATGAAGGCCAAGACCAAGGCGCAGCCCGCGCCCAAGCAGATCGTTGAGGCCGTCGCCAACGGTGAAGCCGAGCTCGCCGTCTTTCTCCTCAACGTGTTGATTGATCCCCGCTTGGACATCGTGGGGCCGTTCCCCGCGGAGGTGCAGCGCGAAGTGGTCTATGCCGCAGGCATAGCCACCAACAGCAAGGAACCGGAAGCGGCCAAGGCGTTCCTCGCCTATCTGATGAGCCCAGCGGCTATCGCCGTGATCAAGGCCAAAGGGATGAATCCTGGCTGAGACCACGGCCCTGCCTACTCACGCGGCAAACCAGCCATGCGCTCGAGGACCAGTGCTACTGCAGCGGTGTCCTGATCACCAAAGCCGGACGCGACCGCTGCACTAAACAGCGGAACGGCGGCAGCGAACATCGGCGTTGGTGCTGAAAGGCTCGCCGCGAATTCTGTGATCACGCGCAAATCCTTGCGCCAGAGATCGAGGGGCATGGTGCGAATCGGCAGATATTTGTCAGCGATCAGCATCTCGCCACGCGTCTTGAGTGCACTTGATCCACCCGCGCCCTCGCTGACGACCTCGAACATCTGCGCCGGATCGAGGCCAGCCTTACGCGCGAGCGCAAAGGCCTCGCCGGCCGCGACCGTGTGGATCGCTACCAGCAAGTTGGCAATGTATTTCATCTTGGAGCCATTGCCGAACGCCCCGAGATAGTAAGGGGCACGTGAAAATGCCCGGAAAACGGGCAAGCAGCGATCATAGGCGCTACGATCACCACTGCCGTAAACAAGGACGTCGCGCACTAGCGCCTGGCTGCCCGAGCCAGACAACGGACAATCGAGCATCACGACGTTCGCCTCGCGCAGCACTTCGGCGGCAGCGAGCTTGTCATCGAGCGCAAACGTACTGGTCTCGACCAGCACGCAGTTCTCGCGCGAAGTGGCCGCCAGCTCGCGTGCGACGTCGTGCAGCGCCTTAGGCGATGGCAGTGACGTGATCAGGATTGGTGCTCTCGCCGCTACCTCGCTGACGGACTTTGCCGCAACGCCTCCACGTCCGGCCAGCGCTGCCAGCGCCGGCGCCGCAATGTCGTACCCGACCACGGGATAATCCGCCGCAATGAGGTTACCGCTCATGGCAGAGCCCATGATACCGAGGCCAATCATTCCCACGGGCTGTTCGGGAGTTTCAGACATGTGTTTTCATTTCAGTCCACTCAGCCCGAAGCCGCGCGTGAAAGCTCGCTGCAGCAGAGCGAAGAGCAGGAACACCGGGATGGTCGCGAGCACGGCAATCGCCATCTGCTCGGTCGACGGATTGCCATAGTCGTCGCCGAACTGCACCAGCCCGAGCGGGTAGGTGCGCATCCGGTCGACCGACACGACGGTCAACGGCCACAGGAACTGGTCCCAACTATCGCGGAATGCGAACACCGCGAGCACCGCCAGCGCCGGCTTGCACTGCGGCAAAACGATCTGCCACAGGATGCGCAACTCTCCAGCACCATCAATGCGCGCGGCCTCGAGGTAGTCGGTCGGTATCGAGACGATCGCCTGGCGCATCAGGAACACGCCGAAGGCATCGACCAGCAATGGACCGATAATGCCTTGATAACTGTTGAGCCAGCCGAACTTATGGATCACAAGGAACGTCGGTATCAACGTCACTTCCAGCGGCAGCATCAGCGTGGAAAGAATGAGCAGGAGAATGAGCTTGGCGCCTGGAAAATGAAACTTGGCGAGCCCATAGCCCGCCAGCGTACAGAATCCAAGGTTGCCGGCCATGACGGCGAAGGAGACGATGCCGCTGTTGAGAAAGTAGCGTCCGAAGGAGGCGCGCGAAAGCGCGTTCGGATAGTTCTCGGGATGCCAAACCGAGGGGATCCATTCGGTTGTAAGCTGAAACATCTTCTCGCCGGCCTGGAACGAAGTCGTCGTCATCCACAGGATCGGAACGACAAAAGCGAAGGCCAGCGCGGTGAGTGCGAAAGAACCCAGCAATGGCCGCGTGCGCCCGATCAGCCACATTGGTCCACTGATGCCGCGGCGAAGTTGCATCATCGGATATAGGCCTCTTCGCGCTCCATGTAGAACCGCATCTGCAGGAAGGTGAAGATCATCATGATAGCGAACAGGACCGCGGAGATCGCAGCGGCGCGTCCCATCTTCAGATAGGAAAAGCCAGTTTCATAGATCAGCATCGAAAGCACGCGCGTGGCGTTCCCGGGTCCTCCGCCCGTAATAATGAACGGCATCAGAAAAATGCGCGCCGAGAGCAGCGCTGCGACGACAACAACGAAAAACACCATCGGCGTGAGCAGCGGCAGCGTGATGTACCAGAAGCGCTGCAGCGGATTCGCGCCGTCGAGATGCGCCGCTTCGTAATAGTCATCGGGAATAGCCAGCAGCCCCGCAATGAACACCACCATGAAATACGGCGCGAAGCGCCACACCGTAACAAGGATGATGCATGGCATGGCTGTCCAGGAACTGGTCAGCCAGTCGACGCGATCGAAACCGAGCGGATGCACAAGCTGGCTAATCAAGCCGTGCGGATGCAGCAGGAAGCGCCATACCAGGCAGACGGCAATGATCGGCATCAGGTTGGTTAGGAACATCGCCATCATGCAGTGTCGCGCGCCCGGCACCCGGGTGTTGATCGCGAGCGCAAGGGCGAGCGCGACCAGCGTGATCAGCACGGTTGAACCGCCGATATAAACCAGCGTGTTGACGAGCGTTTCGCGGAAGATTGGGTCGACGACAAGATCGCGGTAGTTGTCGAGGCCGACGAAGCGTGGCTGCGAGACCATGTCGTAGGAGGTGAAGCTCAGCTCCAGTGCCCACAGCATGGGACCGTACTTGAACACGGCAAAGAACAGCACCGTAGGCAGGACGAAGCCGAAGCCCCAGGTGCGAATGCGAGCACGAAAGTCGAAGCGCCAAAATCGTCGCGCAGTTTCCATGCCCGTCATTGCGGCCGAGCGAGCCGGGCATCGCCCGGCGAGCGAGAGCCGGAATCCAGTAATCAAATCCAGTGGTTCATTCATTGGCGCCGTCGTTTACTGGATCCCGGCTCTGCGCGAGCCCGGCAAAGCCGGCTCGCTTGGCCGGGATGACGGCAAGGCGGTATAGGTCAACCCTTCTTGTATGCGGCCGTCGCGCGATCGACCTCTGCTGCGGCTTCGTCAAGCGATGTCTTGATATCGGCGTTGTTGAGCATGATGCGCTGCACCGCGCGATGCATGGCGTCGGCCAGCTCGTTATAGACCAGAGTTCGCGGTAGAAACACGCCGCGGTCACGCGCTGCAATGAACTGGTCGACGTCAGGGAAAGCCTTCACGGCAGGATTGTCGACCCAGCCACTCTTGCGCGCCATGGTAAAGGGCGCCGTGTCGTTCCAGCAATCGACCGGATCACTCATGATGAAACGGTAGAGATCGTGCAGCACCTCCTGCTGGTCCGGCGGGATTTGAGCATTAATGACGAGATTAAAGCCGTAGGTGCTCGAATAGCCCTTCCCTGTCTCGACGCCGGGGTACTGGACCTCGCGGTAGTAGTGCTCTGCCATCATGTCGGCGTTCTGCGCCTTGATCAGCGTTGGCGGGATCGGGTGACAGAAGAACATCGAGACGCGCTCCTTGAACCAGTCAAGCTGCGGTAGCGGATTGGTGGCGATGGAATCAGCGGGATCCTCGGCGCCATATTGTTTGGCAATCGAGGCACGGATCGTCATCGCTTTCACGCCGGCCGCGTTGTTGACGGTGCATTTGCCACTGGCGTCGAACCAGGCGCCACCACATTGCAGCAGGATCGGATTGAACTGGATCATAGTCCAGGGTGCCGCATGCATCGCGAACTTGAAGCCTTGACGCGTGAACTTGGCTCCATCCTTGATGGTCAGGCGCTTGGCCGTTTCTCCTAATTGCTCCCAGTTTTGCGGCCAGTCCTTGTTCGGATCGAGCCCGACTTGCTTGAACTGCTTGGTGTTGAGGTAGTTGCAATAGCCATAGAACCACAGCGGGTAGCCGTAGGTCTTCCCATCCTTGGTAGCGCCAGCGACGAACGCGGGCGCGTAGTCATCGGTAAAAGCCTTGAATGACGAATAGCCAAGGCGCGTCACGTCAAGCGGGCTGATCAGGCCCTTATCAAGCCAGATCGGCATCAGCCAATCCTGACTGACGAATCCTTCGGGGGCGGTCCCCGTGGCGAATCCTACGCTGAGCTTCTTGCCGAGATCGCCGAACGGAAACCATTGGAAGTCGACCTTCACATTCGGGTTCTTGTCCGTGAACAGCCTGAGGCGCTTGTTGAGCCACGGGCGCTGCTGCGGGTTATCGAAGGTCCAAAAGGAAAGACTGATCGGCGCTTTGCCTTGCGCGTATACCCGGTGCTCGAGCCC
>CATPCO010000409.1 GCA_955652925.1 uncultured Xanthobacteraceae bacterium
ATCGAAAATCTTCTGCCGCATCAACAAGGCGCCGATCGGCGCATAGCCACCGCCAAGCCCTTTTGCGATAGCGAGCAGGTCAGGACTGATCTCCTCCTGTTCGCACGCATGCAAGGTGCCGGTGCGGCCCATCCCGCACATCACTTCGTCAAGGATGAGCAGGATCCCGTGGCGGTCGCAGATATCGCGCACGCGTCTGAAATAGCCGGGCACCGCAGGCACCGCGCCCAAGGTGGCGCCCACGACTGTCTCGGCGACCAAGGCAAGGACGGCCTCGCCGCCAAGCTCCGCAATCTTGTCTTCGATTTCCTGCGCCAGCCGTTCGCCATAGGCTTGCGGCGTTTCATCCTTGCGGCACCCGCGATATTCGTAAGCCGGAGCAACATGGTGCGTCTCGATCATGAGTGGTGCGAACTTTTCTCGCTGCCATTGCCGGCCGCCCACCGCGAGCGCGCCCAAGGTGTTGCCATGATAGCTTTGACGCCGTGCGATGATGTGGCGCCGCTGTGGCTCCCCGCGCTCCACGAAATACTGCCGGGCCAACTTGAGTGCCGCCTCGATCGCCTCCGAGCCCCCGCTCACAAAAAAAACTTGGCCTATTCCCTGCGGAGCGCGCGCGACAAGATCGCGCGCCAGTTCCTCCGCCACCGCGGTCGTAAAAAAACTGGTATGGGCGTAGGCGAGCTGATCCAACTGATCCCGCATCGCCGCCAGCACCTCGGGATGCGAATGCCCAAGACATGAAACCGCTGCTCCACTTGAAGCATCAATGTATTCCTTGCCCTCGCCATCGCGGATCATCGCGCCATGGCCGCTCCTAGCGACGGGATATCGGTGGCGGATCTGGCGATGAAGAATACGCGTCATGGGATCGCGTTCAGTCTACACTGACTTTGCGAGCCAAACGAGGAATGGCACGGTAGTGCATGGCAGGGATGGCATGACCTGGCGGATCGGGATCGATATCGGCGGGACTTTCACGGACGTGGCCCTGGTGGACGATACCAGCGGGCGCATCGGCGTTGCCAAGGTGCCGACGACCCCGCATGAGCTCAGTGAAGGCGTGCTGGCCGCGCTCAACACGGCAATGGCACGCTATCAGGTCTCCGCCACCGAGGTGAGCCTGCTCTCCCACGCAACCACGGTGGTCACCAATGCCATCCTGGAGCAGACGGGGGCGCGAGCGGCGCTCATCACGACGCGCGGCTTTCGTGATGTGCTGGAACTTCGGCGCTCGGCGCGCGCAAACCTCTATGATCTGTTCCAGGAGGCGCCATCCGTCCTCATTCCACGCCGCCGCCGGTTTGAGATCACGGAGCGCATCGGCGCAGATGGCTCCGTCGTGATGCCGCTCGCCGAAGCTGAAATCGATGAGCTCATTACGGCGCTCAACGCTGCCCGCGTGGCTGCCATTGCGATCTCGCTCCTATTTAGTTTTCTCAATCCGGAGCACGAGCGCAGGCTCGCGGCTCGCCTGCAGGCGGCCTTTCCCGAACTGCCGATTTATCTTTCCAGCGACGTTTTGCCTGAAATAAAGGAATTCGAGCGCACAAGCACGACCGCCGTTTGTGCCTATGTCGGACCTATGCTTGCTTCCTATCTCAAGCGGCTTGAAGACATCACGCGCAGGAATGCGCTGCCGCCGCTTTATGTGATGGGATCGAACGGCGGCATCCTCGAAGCCGCCGAGGCGATCGCGATGCCGGCGATGACGGTGGAGTCCGGCCCCGCAGCGGGCGTTGTCGCCGCGGCGCTGCTCGCGCGCCAGACCGCTCGAGCGAACCTCATCTCCTTCGACATGGGGGGCACCACGGCCAAGGCGAGTCTCATTCGCGCTGGACGCTACGAGACCACACCGGACTATGAGGTCGGCGGCGGACCCAGCATGTCGCGCTGGGTCACGGGAACCGGCCATCCGATCCGCGTGCCCGTGATCGATCTCGCCGAGGTTTCCGCCGGCGGTGGATCCGTTGCCTGGGTGGATCGGGCGGGGGCCCTGCGGGTCGGTCCCAAAAGCGCAGGCGCAGATCCCGGTCCGGTCTGTTACGGCCGCGGCGGCACCGAGCCAACGGTCACGGATTGCGACCTCCTGCTCGGATATCTCGATGCTGGCTCACTGCTCGGCGGCGAGCTTGCAATCGATCATGCGGCGGCCGCCAATGCGGTGCGCACGCGGCTTGCCGAGCCGCTCGGCATCGACGCGCGAGCCGCCGCGGCTGCTGTCATTGACGTTGTCAATCATGCGATGGCGGAAGTCTTGAAAATCGTGTCGGTCCAGCGCGGGCATGATCCCCGCGATTTTGTGCTGGCCGCCTTCGGCGGCGCGGGCCCCCTGCATGCCGGTGCGCTCGCCGGCGAGCTCGGTATCACCGAGGTAATCTGTCCGCCCATTCCCGGCGCCTTTTCAGCACTTGGACTCGTCGGTACCGACCTCAAGCGCGATTACGTGCACACGCTCCAAACTGCGGCTCCCGCGTTCGATCCTGCAAAGGTCGAGGCCGCATTCGCGGCGCTCGAGAAACAAGGAGCCGCCATGCTCGACCGCGCCGGCATTCCTTCTGCGCGCCGCCGTTTCGAGTGCTTCGTAGACACGCGCTACGCGCGGCAATCTTACGAGCTGCTGGTGCCGGTCCCCCGGCGACCGGTTGATGGCCCAACACTCGCCGAGATAAAGGAGAGCTTTCACGATTTGCACCTGCGTACTTACGGCCATGACAACCGATCCGAGCCGGTGGAGATCGTCAACGTCCGGGTCGCGGCGATCGGTGCCATTGCGCCGCTCACCATTCGGGACCAGCCGCGGCCGCCGGGCCTAAACCCGCTCAAATCCAGACGTTCGGTGTGGTTTCGCGAAACCGGAATGGTTGACACCGCAATTTATGACCGAGCGTGCATACACGCCGGCATGACTGCGCCTGGCCCGCTCGTGATCGAGTCCTTTGAATCCACGATTCTTGTGCCACCGGGATGGCAAGCTAAGATGAGCGAGGACGGGTTCGTGATACTCACCCGGATGTCATGAGTAAACTGATCAGAGAGCGAAACATCCAGAACGCGACGGTGGGACCGCAATGCAAGAGATCACGCGCGCAGCCGATCCTGCAACGTTCGAGATCGTCAAGAACAGCCTTTACAAGATCGCCGAGGAGATGCGGGTGGTCCTTGCCAAGACCGCCTATTCGCCGTTGCTCAAATCAGCGGGCGATTATTCCTGCGGTGTGTTCGACGCGCAAGGAAACATGGTAGCACAAGGACCTGACTTGCCTATTCATCTCGGCTCCATGCCCGACGCCGTTCGTGCCGTTGTGGCGGCGTTTGCATCGGACGTGCACGAAGGCGATGTTTTTGTTCACAACGATCCCTATTTCGGCGGCAGTCATTTACCAGACGTCAATGTGGTGCGGCCCGCCTTTTATGCAGGCCAGCTGATCGGCTATGCCTGCCTGCGCGCCCACTGGCCCGATGTCGGCTCTGCCACACCGGGAAGCTACGGCGCGGTCACCGAAATATTCGGAGAGGGGTTGCGCATCCCTCCGCTGCGGCTGATCAGCCGCGGGGTCCTCAATGCCGACCTTGAGAAGCTGATCCTTGCAAATGTCCGCACCCCGGACGAGCGCAAAGGTGATCTCGGCGCTCAACTCGCCGCTACGTTGCGGGCAACCGAACGGCTGAACACACTCGCGGCGCGCTACGGCGCCCAGGAGCTTGTTCGCCAAATGGCGCAAGTGATGGATTATTCGGACCGCCTGATGCGCGCCGCCCTGATCGACCTGCTGGATGGAGAAGGCGCGTTCGAGGACTTTTGTGACGGCGACGGCATTGCCGATGATGAGTCCGGCAAGGACGCGCGCTTTCGCATCCGCTTGTCCATCCGCAAAAGAAATGACCGCTTGATCGTGGACTTCGATGGCACTGATCCTGGGGTCAAAGGTCCGATGAACGCCCCTCTTTCGGTGACGGCGTCAGGCGTTTTTTGCGGTCTCAAGACCGCCGTCGATCCGAACAATCTTATTCCGCCCAATTCCGGGTGCTGGCGCAGCATCGAGATCAGAGCGCCCAAGGGGAGCGTATTGAACGCGGAGTTTCCCGCGCCTGTCGTTTATGCAAATCACGAGATATCCCATCGCGTCGCAGACATGGTTATGGGCGCGTTGGCGAGCTTCATGCCCGAGCAGGTCATGGCGTGCAGCCAGGGCACCTCGGCCATCTTGACCCTTGGCGGGATCGATCCGCGTACCGGCCGCCACTACGTCTCGTATGAGACGGTCAAGGGCGGCTACGGCGCGCGACCCATCAAGGACGGCATCAACTGTATTGCGAGCGGCATCTCGAACACCATGAATACGCCGGTGGAAGTCATGGAAACGGCGTTCCCGGTGCGCATCGAACGCTATGAGATCAATCCGGATTCGGGCGGCGCGGGGCGTTTTCGAGGGGGCTGCGGCGCACGACGGGTATGGCGCCTCCTCGCCCGAGCGGATGCAGTCGGTGCGCTGTGCATGGAGCGAATGACTTCACCGCCGTTTGGGCTGCTCGGCGGCAAATCGGGAGCAGCTGCCGTGGTGACGCTCACAACGGCGGATGGGAGCACGCGACATCTGCCGAGCAAGGGCGCATTCAACGCCCCGGCAGGCTCGCTCATTGACATGCGCACGCCCGGCTCCGGCGGCTTCGGTCCAGTCACCGGGCGCGATCCGGCGGCGGTCGGCCGTGACCTGCTCGACGGCTATGTGAGCGAAGGCGCCGCAGTTCACGACTACGGCATTCCCGATCCGCAGGCATTGCTCAAAGCCGCGGCAGCAGAGGACAAGGCATGACCTACATTCCAAACTCGCTTGAAGCACGCGACATCGCAAGCCTGGTGCATATGCAGACCAACCTGCGCCGGCACCAGGAGGAAGGTCCGCTGGTTATCGCGCGCGGCCAAGGCTGTCGCATATTTGACGATTCCGGGCGCGACTACATCGAAGCGGTTGCGGGACTGTGGTGCGCCTCGCTCGGCTTTGCGTCCGAGCGGCTGGCGGCGGTTGCCTACCAACAGATGCGCAAGCTCGGCTACTATCATCTCTACCGGCATCGCTCCAATGAGCCCGCCATAGAACTTGCAGAGACGCTGCTTGCAATCGCACCCGTGCCGATGGCCCGCGTCGTTTTTCAATGCTCAGGCTCGGAGGCGAATGACACCGCCATAAAACTCGCCTGGTACTACTGGCATGCGCTGGGTCAGCCGCAACGGACAAAGATTATCGCGCGCTCCATGGGCTATCACGGCAACACCTGCGCTGCGGTCAGCCTCTCCGGAAAGCCTGACATGCATTGCGGATTCGGGCTGCCGTTCGCGCCTTTCAAGCACACGGAGTTTCCGCATTACTATCGGCGTCACGAGCCGGGCGAGACCGAGGCGCAATTCTCCACCCGAATGGCCGCGGCCCTGGAAACGCTTATCGAGACGGAAGGCCCGGATACCATCGCCGCGTTTTTCGCCGAACCGGTCATGGGCGCTGGCGGCGCAATCGTTCCACCGCAAACCTATTTCGAGAAAGTCCAGGCGGTGCTGCGCAAATACAATATCCTGTTCGTCGCCGATGAGGTCATTTGCGGGTTCGCCCGCACCGGCGAGATGTGGGGCTCGCAAACCTATGAAATCCGGCCCGACATGGTGACCTCGGCCAAGGCGCTGTCCGCGGCGATGCAACCGATTTCCGCAGTCCTCATCAACCAGCGCATTCATGAGGCGATGCTGGCGCAGTCGGACAAGTACGGAAACTTTGCCCATGGCTTCACCTATGCCGGGCACCCCGTGGCGGCTGCGGTCGCTCTCGAAGTGCAGAAAATCTATGCCGAAATCGACATCGTTGCGCGCGCCAAGCGCCTCGGCCCCGTGCTGCAGGCCGAGCTCGGACGGCTGCGCGAGCATCCGATTGTCGGGGATGTGCGCGGGGAGGGTCTCATTCTCGGCATGGAGCTCATGCGCGAGGGCGAAAAGCGCATTCCCTTCGACAGCGCGCTTAACGTCGGCGCACGAATGGACGCCGCCTCGAAACGTCATGGCCTCATGCTGCGTGTCGTCGGCGATCGGCTCGTGTTTGCGCCACCGCTTGTGATTGAGGCCGAGGAGATTGAAGAAATCAGCGAACGGCTCGAGCGCGCGCTCGACGACGTCGCGCAGGATCTCAAGCGTGAAGGCGCTTTGAATTAGATTAGTTAGGGCGCGTACTCATAAATCGAGCTTGATCGGTGCGGCTTGATCGATGTCCGCTATGCCGCGATACGCCCAAATTCCGCTGCGCAGCGGGATGACGCGATGTGCCACGACCGGCCATTAGCCAGTATCACTCTGCGCGAAGGCCGGCATCTGTGCCAGCGTGCCATCGTCAGGCATGCCGATTCCCGGTCACCGCGCCGAGTGCCGCGAAACGATGTTCCTTCAGGGCATCGAGAACGGAATCCCACAGCTTCAAGCGCGAGCGAATGCCGAACACAGCTGCTTCCTGGGCCTCGGTCCATTTGCGGGCGTCGTTGCCACAAATGCGCTTGATCATGTCAAAAGCCATGGGTCCATGATCGTCGCTGTCCACTTCGATGTGGCGGTCGAGGTAGTAGATAAAGCGATCCAGCCGCGCCGAGTTGCTATTACGCACTTCGACCACGAGATTTCGGAACATGTCCGGGACGACGTCCTCACGCCCGAATGCGAAGCACGCCGCAATCTGGTGCAGAGCCCCGCTCTTTATGATGGAGAAAGTTGTCTCGACAAAACGTCGCGCACCTGAAGGCGCACCGCAGCAACCTATTGCCCTCTCGACGCTCTCGTTACGTCGTATCCGCGCAATAAAATCGTCAATCGCGCCGGTGTTGGCGCCGACCTGATGCATGGCGTCGAGATAGAGTTCAAAGTGGCTGCTATAACTGCCGTTCCCGGCCTCGTCGCTCTCTTCAGACATAACGATGTCATTGACCAGTCGGCGGATATTAGGATCTCCTTTTGGGACCCAGGGCACTTCTACGCAGGACAGCATGCGCTGTAGGGATTTGAGCAAAGACATGAAATCCCACACGGCGAAGACGTGATGTTGCATGAAAATGCAGAGCTCATCGGGCGAGCGAATCTCAGTGTAAACCGGGTGCGCAACCAGCGCCTTGCGCTCGTCCTGGATACTCTGAATGAGCCTCTTTATGGGATCGCTCAACTTTCCATCGGCGCGGTTTGCGTCAGCGGTCCATAAGCTCATCGCTTAACCTCCTATGCGAACCCCGGCATCTTGCTTGCATCCGACGATGTCTGCAACGCGTCATTGTCGACCCGAGATAGCACTGGGCCACAAGTCTTCCATGTCCGTAGCACCCCCAATTTATCAACGCAAAGCATGGATCACATAGGCTCGCATGCGGCCTTCGATCGGACCAGTTCCGAATCGATCGGCCAGCGCCTGCGCGGCCTTGTTGGTGGCGTCTTCAAGCCGCGAGGCATCCCGTTCCGCAATTTCATTTCTCAGCGGAGTGCCCTGACAAAAGGCAATCGCAGGCTCACGCGGCGAAGGGGCAACGCTTTTGCCGTCCACCATTTCTACCGAAATCCTCGCAAATCCCGCCGTGGTCAGCTCCTCCCGAATCCTTTCGACGTTATGATAGCCATGCGGAGTGCGCGCCATGAAGCGAGGAGGATCGTTGGGAAAGACGCCAGCGAGTGCTTGCGTAATGACATCGGCAAATTCGTTGTTGGCGATTTTGTCCCACACGTTGAAAAAGAAATTGCCGTCCGGCTTGAGGACGCGGCGTGCCTCCCGGTAACCCGCAACCTTGTCAGGAAAGAACATCACGCCGAACTGGCAGACGACGGCATCGAAGCTTTGATCCACAAACGGTAGCTCCAGCGCATCCGCCTGCCGCCAGCTGATCCGGTTGTCCGCTGATAGCCGGGACATTGCCCGATCGAGCATGGGCGCATTGAGGTCGGTGACCGTGATGCTCGCGCCGGCAGGAAGCTGCGACGCCATCGCGCGTGTCAGCACACCGGTTCCCGCCGCCGTTTCCAGGACATTTCCGGGAGCGACCCTTGTCACGCGCACGGCAAGATCACGCGCATAGGTTTCGAAAATAAGCGGAACCAGCAACCGGTCATAAATCTCAGGGATAGAACCAGCGAACACCTTATCGGTGGTTGTCATCGTCCTGTTCCTTGCAAAGGGGTGGACTACGTTGCGAGTCTGCATGGCTCGGGGAGTATGATATCGTTGGGCGGACATTTGCACCCCCTGTAACAGGAGAAAGCCATGGCTCTCGGTGTCAAGCAGATGATGGAAGCGGCGAATGCAGCGGTGCCGCGGATCACGGCGGCGCAGGCAAAAGAGATGATCGAGAAGGGCAATACCCTGGTGGTGGACGTGCGCGACGCTCCGGAAGTCGAAAAAAGCGGCAAGGTCGCCGGTTCCCTGAACGTCTCGCGCGGGATGCTGGAATTTCGCGCCGACCCGGAGTCGCCTTACCACGACAAGAGCTTTTCCAAAGACAAGACCGTCATTCTGTATTGCGCATCGGGCGGGCGCTCGGCGTTGGCCGGCAAGGTGCTCAAAGACATGGGCTACGACCGAGTCTACAATCTCGGCGCCTTCAAGGACTGGGCGCAAGGCGGGGGCGCAGTCGATAAGCCAGGCGCAGCCGGTTCCTAGCAAGATGATGCGCTCGCGAACCGTTCCTGAAAGGAGAAGTTCATGAAACTCCGTCACATCGGGCTGCTACTCGCTTTGGCCGCATTTGCTCCGCCTGCCGTTCACGCCCAAAGCTTCGATTGCCGCAGCGCGCGTCACGCCGACGAATACGCCATCTGCGACAACGAGGAGCTCGCCGCGCTCGATGTCCGGATGTCAAATCTCTATTTTGCCATCATCAACCGGCTCGGCGGCCTCGACCGCGCCCGACTTCATGCCGAACAGGTCGATTGGCTGAGCGAGCGCCGGGAATGCGGAAGCAACGTGCGCTGCCTGCGGACGAAATATTTCCAGCGCATCGAGCAGCTGGAAAGAAATTGATGGCCTCTGCCGCTCATGCGACGGCTTGCATGACTCGCCGGCGCGCCATCGCCGCGCAGCTGGTGCTCGCCTCCGCCGTGCTGTGGCCATGGATCGCACGGGCAGAGGTGGTGCTGCCTGCGCCGGGTTCGGCATTGCGCAAGCAGGTTCTCGACGCGCTGCGGCCGGCCGTCATGCACGAAATCGGCGGCGAGATCGAATTCGTCGTCAATGAGCTTCGCGTGCTGGCGCAATGGGCGTATGTGAATGCTCGTCCGCAGCGGCCGGGAGGACAGCCTATCGATTGGCGGGCGACCAAGTACCGCCGGGATTGGGAGCAGGACATGATGAGCGATCTGGTGCTGGCACTGCTGCGCCGGCAAGGCGAGGGCTGGCAGGTCATCAAATGCGTCATCGGGCCTACCGATGTCGTGTGGGAAGACTGGATAAGGTCATACAACCTTCCGAGGGCGCTTTTTACCAATCAGTGACCGCACGGGGCGAATGCGCAATCCGAACACAAGCTCGACGTTGAGCAATATCCGCGCCTGCCGCAATGACGAGCGCGCGGCGATTCTTGCCATTATCAATGCTGCCGCCGAGGCTTATCGGGGCGTAATTCCGGCCGACTGCTGGCACGATCCATACATGCCGCAAGACGAGTTGGAGCGCGAGATCGCGTCGGGCGTGACGTTCTGGGGGCATGACGCGGACGGCATGCTGGCGGGTGTGATGGGGCTTCAGCGAATGCGCGACGTCGATCTTATTCGCCACGCTTACGTCCTCCCGGGCAAACAGCAGCGCGGCATCGGCGGAAAACTCGTCGCGCATCTGCAACGCCTGAGCACGCAGCGCATACTGGTCGGCACCTGGGCCGCCGCGCAGTGGGCGATCAGGTTCTACCAAAGACACGGCTTTGCGCTGGTTTCACCGCAGCAAAAAGCCGTGCTGCTCAAATCCTATTGGGACATCCCCGAACGGCAGGTCGAGACGTCGGTGGTGCTGGCCAATCCTGCGCTCGGCCAGGAGGAGGCCGCATAATCGCATCCGGCGCTGCCTGCGCGCGATTGGCGCGATTGCCTTGCTTTCCCTTTTTGAAATGTTTTAGCATCCCTGAAAAATCAGGAGGGAACGCGATGCGCTTGTCACCCATCTTAGCCGCCGCCGTTTTCGCGCTGACAACCTTTTGCTCTCTGCCGCAACGTGCGTGGAGCGAGGACTCGATAAAAATCGGCGTGATGTTTCCTTTGACCGGGCCAGTCTCGGCGCAGGGGCGCCCGGAACGTGACGCAATCGTGCAGGCGTTCGACGAGGAGAAGAATACGGTCGCGGAGCGCAAGATCGAGCTGCTGTTCGAAGATAGCACCGGACGTCCGGATACCGGACTGACCAAGATCAAGGCGCTTGTTGAACGCGACAAGGTCCACTTCCTCCTCTCCGAGCTGGTGAGCTCGGTCGGCGCCGCGGTCGCGCCCTACGTGAACGAACAGAAGATCCCGTGGGTCAGCACGGTCGCGCTCGCAAGCCTCACCCGCGCGCAGAAGAGCCCGTACATCTTCCGCTTCGTTCCATCCTCCTACCAATTCGGAATGACCGCCGCCGAGGTGGGAAAGAAAATGGGCTGGAAGAAGGTTTATTCCATCGGATGGAACGCCCCGCCCAGCCGCGAAGCCTATGAGGCCATCAAGAAAGTCTTTGGTCCTGAGAACGTCGTCGACGCGATGTTTCCCAATGTTGCGACCTCGGACTATGCCCCGTATCTCACCAAAATGGACGCCGCAAAGGCCGACGGCGTGTTCGCGGCCATGTGGGGCGCCGATGCACTGCGCATCAGCGACCAATACGCCGAGTACGGCCTCAAACAGAAAATGCCGTTGTTCGGCATCGCTTCGTTTACAAGCGAGGAGCTGCTGACCGACATGCCGCCGAGCGCCGCGGGCATCATGAGTGCGTACACCTATTGCGGCACCCTCGATACACCCGAAAACAAGGCATTCGTGGCCGGCTACAAGTCCCGCTACAACGCGCTGCCTGGCTCCTATCAGTACATGGGATATATGGCTGCCAAGATGGTGATTGCGGCCATGAAGGAAATCAACGGCAAGGTGGAGGATCGCGACGCATTCATCAATGCGCTTGCCAAGGTGCAGGTCAAAGGCCCTATGGGATCGACAAGCTTCGACGAGCACCATGGTTTGGTCGCGGACTTTTATGTGCTCACGGTCGAAAAGGGCAGCGATGGACGGCTGCGGAACCACTGCGGCGAGCGTATTGCGCAGGTGAAGGATCCATACGCGAGCTTCCCTTGATGTGAATGTTCTGGGTGGTCCAAACTCTCAACGGCATTTCCTTCGGGATGCTGCTGTTCCTGCTCGCCGCCGGACTTTCCCTGATTTACGGACTGATGAAGATCCTGAATCTGACCCACGGCTCGTTCTATCTTTGGGGCGGTTATGTGGGATTGCTGGTGGTGCGCGCCACCGGAAATCTATTTCTTGCGGCGCTGGCAAGCGGACTTGCGATTGCGTTCATCGGCGCTCTCATGGAGCGGTTTCTGCTGCGGCGCCTCTATCGTCAGGAACTGCCGCAGACGCTGCTGACCTTCGGCTTCCTCTTCATATTCTCCGACCTCGGCATTTTCATCTGGGGCGGCAACCCGCAGACTATACCCAGGCCCGCCATGCTCAGCCAGTCCGTTCAACTGGGTGACTTCTTTTATCCATCGTACCGCTTGTTCATCATTGCATTCGGGCTCCTTGTCGCCGGCCTGCTCTGGTGGATCCAGGAGGGCACGCGCATCGGTGCAATGCTGCGCGCCGGCGTCGACGACGAGGAGATCGCGCGAGCGCTCGGCATCAATGTGTCGCTGCTGTTCACGGCGGTGTTTGCGCTCGGCGCATTTCTTGCCGCGCTGGGCGGTACGATGGGCGGCCCCATCATGGGGGTCTATCCTGGTGCTGATTTCGATGTGATGCTGCTCGGCTTTGTCGTGATCATCATCGGCGGTCTCGGAAGCCTGCGCGGCGCGCTGGTCGGCGGCCTCATTGTCGGCCTGCTCGACAATTTCGGCAAAGTGTTCTTCCCGGAATTTGCGCTGTTTACAATCTTCGCGCCGATGGCACTCATTCTCGCGCTGCGGCCACTCGGTCTGTTCGGGCAGGAATGAGCGATCTAGCCGGGCGCCGGATCAAAACCAGCAACGCGGCCGCCGTGCTGTGGATCGCCGGCGCGATCGTGCTCGCCGGCGTGCCGTTGGTTCTTTCGCCATACTATGCCGGCCTGGTCGTGCAGATGATGGTGTTTGCGCTGTTCGCAATGAGCCTTGACCTCTTGCTCGGTTACGCCGGTATGCCCTCGCTCGGACACGCGGCTTATTTCGGTATGGCAGCCTACACGACCGGCCTGCTCGCATTGAAGGCGGGATGGAGCGTATGGTTCGCACTTCCCGCCGGAATAGTCCTCGCCATGCTCACCGCGGTCGTGTTCGGCCTCCTGGCATTGCGCACGAGAGGCAGCTATTTCCTGATGATCACGCTCGCGCTCTCCCAAGTGCTGTGGGGGATCGCCTTCGGCTGGCGTTCGCTCACGGGCGGCGATGACGGACTGCCCGAGATCCCGCGGCCGGACCTCGGCCTGCCCTGGTCGATGTCCGGCAACACGCCGTTCTATTATTTTGTCCTGTTCTTCTTTCTCGCCGGCGCGTTCGTGCTGGTGCGCGTTGTCGCTTCCCCCTTCGGTTATGCCTTGCGCGGCATCCGCGAGAGCGAAACCCGAATGCTTGCGCTCGGCTATGATGTCTGGCGTTACAAGTTCGCGGCTTTCGTTGTGGCGGCGGCAATCGCCGGCCTCGCAGGATGTCTCTACGTCTATTTCAACCGCTTCGTCAGCCCGGACTACGTCCATGTCGTGCGCTCCGCGGAAGTGTTGCTGATGGTCATCCTGGGCGGGGCCGGAACGCTCGTCGGCCCTGCCGTGGGAGCAACCGTGATCGTACTGCTGGAAAATCTCATCAGCACCTACACCGAGCGTTGGGTGACTGTGCTCGGCATCATCTACGTGCTCGTCGCGCTGCTTGCTCCGAACGGTCTCGCCGGCCTCATTGCCAGCACCCGCAGGGAGCGAACCGGAGCGTGAGCGCCCTTGTCGTCGAGGCACTGTCACGCAGCTTCGGCGGTCTTCGCGCCCTGTCCAACGTCTCGCTTGCCATCGAGCCCGGCGAGCGCCGGTTGATCATCGGGCCCAACGGCGCGGGAAAGACCACCTTGTTCAACATTCTTTCCGGCGCGCTGAATGCTTCAAGCGGCAAGGTGAAGCTGTTTGATCGCGACATCACGCCGCTTGCGCCTTACGCGCGGGCGAAGATGGGACTTGCGCGCACCTTTCAAATTACCAACGTGTTCCCCCGTCTTACCGTCCTGGAAAACGTTCTGCTCGCGCTGCTGGCGGCGGACAGATCCGTGTTTTGCATGCACCAGCGCATGCACGATAACGAACGCCTGTTTGCGCAGGCACATGCATATCTGGAACACTGGAACCTGGGTGCCATCGCAGCGCGGCCCGCCAAGGCGATTTCCTACGGAGAGCAGCGTTTGCTGGATCTGATCTTGGCCATGGCCATGCAACCAAAGGTCCTGCTCCTGGACGAGCCGACCGCAGGGCTTTCTGCGGCGGAGGTCGTGCGTGTCGTCGGCATGATTCGCAGCCTGCCGAAGGAGATCACCATTGCGATGATCGAGCACGATATGGATGTCGCGTTCGATCTGGCGGACCGCATTACCGTTCTGCATCAGGGCTGCGTGATCGCCGAGGGTGATGTCGATGCCATCCGGAACAACGCGCAGGTGACCGAGATCTATCTCGGCGCCGACTAGATGGTCATTGCCAGACTTGATCCGGCAATCCATCTTATCGAAAGAATTTTTTGGATGGATGCGCTGGTCGAGCCCGCGCATGACGGCTCTTTATGCTAAGCGTTCACGACGTCCATACCTATTACGGCGACAGCTATATCCTGCAAGGCGTGACGCTCGAGTTGCAGCCTGGGCAAATTGTGGCCCTGTTGGGCCGCAACGGCGTGGGCAAGACGACGCTGGTGCGCTCAATCATGGGTCTCACGCCGGCAAGACGCGGCAGAATCGTCTTCAAGCACCACGACATCACGCACCTGCCGGCGCATCGCATCGCGCGCATGGGCATCGGCCTCGTCCCGCAAGGACGCCACATCTTCCGGTCGCTGACCGTAAAGGAGCATCTGCAAGTGACCGCGCGCAGCCGCGGCCAATGGGATTTGGCCGGCGTCGTTGCCCTTTTTCCCAATCTGCAAGCCCGGCTGCGTAACGTCGCCGGCAAGCTCAGCGGCGGCGAGCAGCAAATGCTCGCCGCGGCGCGCGCCCTGATTGGCAATCCGGAACTGCTGCTGATGGACGAGCCGACCGAGGGATTGGCTCCCTTGATGGTGCGCGAGCTCGGCCGTACCATTGCCTCGCTCAAAGCGGCCGGCACATCGATCCTGCTCGTCGAGCAGCAGCTGGCCTTCGCGTTGCGGTATGCCGATATCGTCTTTATCATGAGCAAAGGGCGTATCGTTCATCAATGTAGCCCGGTGGAGCTCGCCTCCGACGCGCAGACGAAGACGCGCTACCTCGGTATCTAGAATTGTGTGGAGTTGAATTTTGCCACCGGACACATCGGATCCTCCAAACAAGACTGTCATCGTGACCGGCGGCGCGCGCGGGCTCGGGCGCGCCATGACGCTTGCCCTCCTGCGCAGCGGCGTACGGGTGGCGGTGGCGGAGCTGCCGGCGAGCGCTGCCGAAATGCGCGAGCTGAGAGAGCTTGCCGGCAAGGAGTCGCTGGAGAGTAGGCTTCTGCCGATCGAATGTGACGTTACGCACTGGCCCGATTGCCTGGGCGCAGTGAAAAAAGCCGCTGATCACTTCGGCGCGGTTCACGGCCTCGTCAACAATGCCGGGCTTGGCATGCAGCACATCGGCAACGTCCTCGTTGGAAAGCGAAAGCACTTTTTTGAAGTTGACGCGGACGCCTGGCGTGCTGCCATCGACGTCAATCTCAATGGCCCTTTCATGATGGCCAAGGCGGTCGCTCCAAGACTGATCGATCAGGGTTGGGGACGAATCGTCAACATCGTGACGAGCTTTTTCACCATGATGATGGACGGATTCTCGCCTTACGGTCCGTCGAAGGCGGCGCTCGAAGCGGCGACCGTGATCTGGTCGAAAGACCTCGCCGGAACCGGCGTCACGGTCAATGCGCTCCTTCCCGGCGGGCCTGCCAACACGCGGATGATTCCCCAGAGCGAGGTGGCCGATCGCTCGACACTGGTGCAACCCGAGGTCATGATGGCGCCGATCGTGTGGCTGATGTCGGCGCGATCGGGTGGGATCACCGGCCGCAGGATCATTGCGAAGGAATGGGATGCGCAGCGCCTGGCGCACGAACCGCCGGAGAAGGTCGGAACTCCGGCCGGCTGGTGAAGCTTTCGGCGCGACACCACGTGCATTTGCATTCTCGCTGCTTGCTGGTCCAATGAGCGTCATCGTTCTCCCTTCATCAGCGTGAGCCATGTCCGAAACCGACAACAGGTCGAAGCAGAACGGGCTTCTCGACGTGCGGGGCAGCAAACTCAATATCCATCGCATGGGCGCAGGTGAGCCACTGTTGTTTCTGCATGGTGCCCAGGGCCTGGATGGAACTGAGCCGGCGCTCGCCGGGCTCGCTCGCCATTTCGATGTCATCGCCCCCGACCATCCCGGCTTCGGCCGTTCTGAAGACTCCGAGTTGGTGGATGATGTGCGCGATCTTGCGCTTTTCTACCTGGACCTGCTCGATGCTCTCGCTTTGAAGCATGTGCACGTTGTCGGCCAATGCATCGGTGGCTGGGTCGCGCTCGAAATGGCGGTGACGTCGAGCGCTCGCTTCAAGTCGCTCGTCCTGGTCAACAGCGCGGGGATTCGCCTTAAGGGTGTGCCGCGCGGCGATATGTTCTTATCCTCGGAGGACGATCTGCTGAAGCTGTTGTTCGCGCGTGATGGGGCCGAGTGGCTCAAACGATGGCGCGCAACGCCGCAGCTCGAGGACATCTACGACCGTAACCGCGCTGCGGCAGCGAAGCTCTCCTGGTCGCCGCGCCTGTGCAATCCCAAGCTCGACCGCTGGCTGCATCGCATTGACGTGCCGACCCTCATTATCTGGGGCGAGGAGAATCGCCTGATCCCGCCTGCTTACGCGCAGGCGCTCAACGAGCTTATCGCAGGATCGAGTGTCAGCATCGTCCCCGGCTGCGCGCACCTCCTCCATATCGAGCAGCCGCAGATTTTCGCCGAGGATGTCTTTCGGTTCATCCGCAGGGTGGCGTCATGAAGATCTTTCTCTTTCACCTCATGCCCTATGCCGATCTCGACCTGGGCGCTGCGGCCAACTATCGCGCCGCTTGGGTGGTTTTGCCGAACAGCTATTTCGACCCGAAAAAAGGCCACGAGCTCTATAACCGCTACCTCGACGAGCTGGAGCTTGCAGCTGAGCTCGGCTTCGACGGCATCTCCGTGAATGAGCACCATCAGAATGCCTACGGCCTGATGCCCTCGCCGATTGTGATGGCGGCGGCGCTGTCGCGCCGGACCAAGCAGGCCAAGATCGCAATCCTCGGCAGTGCCTTCTGCCTGCGCCAGCATCCGCTCAATATTGCCGAGGAGCACGCCATGATCGACTGCATCACCGGCGGGCGGCTGATCAGCGGCATGGTGCGCGGCATCGGCGCGGAATATTACTCGACCGGCAACAACCCCGCATTTTCACATGCGCGCTTCCAGGAAGCGCACGATCTTGTGGTGCAGGCCTGGACCCGGCCCGGACCGTTCGCCTTCGAAGGCAGGTTCTATCACTTCGACTATGTCAATCTGTGGCCCCGCCCGTATCAGCAGCCGCACCCGCCGATCTGGGCGCCGTCCACCGGCTCGGTAGAAACGATCGAATGGGCGGCGCATCCATCGCGCAAGTACACCTATCTGCAAGCCTACAGCCCAACCCAGTCGGTGGTGCGGTATCTCAACCATTACCGCGAATGCGCGCAGCGCATGTACGGCTACCGGGCAAGCTCGGATCAGATCGGCTGGTCGACGCCGGTCTACATTTCCGACACTGACCAAAAAGCACGCGACGAGGCCAAGCCTCACATCGAGTGCCTGTTCAACCGGCTTTTGCGGTTGCCTTTCGAGATGCTGTTCCCGCCGGGCTATTTGTCGGCCAAGTCGCTCAAGAACATGCGCAGCCACAAGCGCTCGGTGAGCGGCCAGGAGCACACGGTCGACAGCCTCATCGAGCAGGGAATCATTGTCTGCGGCAGCCCCGATACCGTGCGCAAGCAATTCACCGACACGCACCGGTTGCTTGGTTTCCAGAATCTGCTTTGTCTTTTGCAGTTCGGGACGTTGCCG
This sequence comes from uncultured Xanthobacteraceae bacterium, assembly GCA_955652925.1. Taxonomy (GTDB): domain Bacteria; phylum Pseudomonadota; class Alphaproteobacteria; order Rhizobiales; family Xanthobacteraceae; genus VAZQ01. Next base: position 17,462 of record CATPCO010000409.1, read on the forward strand.
CGCGACCTGACTGAGCGCAACATCCGGTTGTTCGCGCGTGAAGTGATGCCCGCCCTGCAAGCCCTCACCGACAAGGAATATGAAGGCGCGCAGATGCACGCGGCGGAGTAGGGACAGCAACGGAGGTGAGTGCGTTGCTCAAAGCGTTGCAGTTCAAAGGAGAGGTCGTCGTGGTCACTGGTGCAGGCACCGGCATCGGGCGATCAACTGCCGAGGCTGTTGCGGAGCTCGGCGCGACCGCCGTGCTTGTCGCGCGCACTCAGAGCAAGCTCGACGAGGTGAAGACGGCGATCGAGAAGAATGGCGGCAAGGCTGAAACCTTTGCCGCCGACGTGAGCAAGGAAACGGAGGTCGGAAAATTACGGGACTTTGTCGCCGGCAAGTGGGGACGCGCGAAGGCCATCGTCAACAATGCCGGCAACAATTTCATCTCGCCGGTCACCGAGCTAGCAACGGAGAAATGGCGCGAGCTGATCGAGGTCGATCTCGACAGCGTTTACTACATGTGCCGCGATTTCATCCCGCTGCTGCTCAAATCCGACAAACCGTCCATTCTCAACGTCGCATCCACGTTCGCGCATATCGGCAATCCGCAAATGCCGGTTTACTGCGCGGCCAAAGGTGGCGTCGTTTCACTCACGCGCCAGCTTGCGGTCGATTACGGGCCGCGTGGGCTACGGGTGAACTCGATCTGCCCGGGGCCTACGCTTTCGCCGCGGGTGAAAGGATATTTCGATTCCGGCCGGGCCGATCCGTCGGGCACGCTGGCGAAGGTGATGCTCGGCCGCTTCGCCCAATGCGACGAGATCGGCAACGTGGCGGCATTCCTGGTCTCCGATGCCGCAAGCTTCGTCCATGGGGCCTCGATCATCGTCGATGGCGGCCAGACCATTAACTAGAGCGGGTCGCGATGAAATCGAATGAGCTCGTAGGGCGGGCAAAGGCGCGCAAGACAATTTGGATAGTTGATGGAAGCTCGATCCCGCGCGCAACGCAGTCAAGCTTGCGCAGACTGCGTACACTTGTCTGCTTTTGCCCACGCGGTCTCCGGTTATGGTGGGCACGGCGCGCAAGAGCGCCCCTTTGCTCACCCTACGGTTAAGAGCGCGGCGTTGACTGACGTGCTCAAAGGCGTGCGGGTGATAGAACTCGGCACGATGATCACTGCCCCGCTTGCCGGCATGATGCTTGCCGATCTTGGCGCTGACGTCATCAAGGTCGAGCACCCGCAGGGCGGCGATCCATTCCGAAGCTTCCGCGGCGGCCAATACAGTCCGCATTTCGTCGCCTATAATCGCGGCAAGCGCAGCATGCAGCTTGACCTGCGAAATGCCGCGGGCTGCGAGATCTTTGGGAAGCTGCTGGCGCGCTCCGATATTCTGATCGAGAACTACCGGGTGGGCGTAATGGAGCGGCTCGGGCTGGGCGCCGACAGGCTTGCCGCAATGAACCCGCGGCTCATTAATTGTTCGATTACCGGTTTTGGCTCCTCGGGGCCGTATTGCGGCCGGCCCGCCTACGACAGCGTGGGGCTTGCGCTCAGCGGGATTGCAAGCCTGCTGCTCGATCCCGAGCATCCGCAAATCTGCGGCCCGACCATTCCCGACAACGCGACCGGCATGTTTGCCTGCTACGGCATTCTTGGCGCCCTCTACGAGCGTGAGCGCACGGGACGCGGCCGCCGGGTCGAGATCAACATGCTGGAGGCCGCAATCGCGTTCATTCCCGATCCATTCGCTAATCACACGCAGATGGGAATTCGCAATGATCCGCTCACTCGCGTCGCAAGCTCCCATTCATTCGCGTTCCGCTGCGGCGACGGAAAGCTGCTTGCGCTGCATCTCTCTTCGCAACCGAAATTCTGGGAAGGCCTGCTGATCGCGATCGGCCGC
>CATPCO010000410.1 GCA_955652925.1 uncultured Xanthobacteraceae bacterium
ATCGGCGAGAATGGTGCCGGTGCTCGGCAGGTTCTTGCGGTCCACGTGGCGAGAGGGGTCCCATAGCTTGGAGCGCACGATCGCCTTGGCGCACTGATAGAAGATGCTATCCACGGAAACGACGATGACGGAACGCGGCGCCTTGCCATCCACGACAAAGTCCTGGAGCAGGGCTGGGTCGGTCGATATTTTTGCACGTCCGTTAACCCGGATCGTCTCGCCGCATCCCGGAATCAGAAAGAGCAGCGCAACGCGCGGATCGTTGAGGATGTTGCGCAAGGTATCGATCCGGTTATTGCCGCGCCGGTCAGGGATGAGCAGGGTTTTCTCGTCCGCGACCCGCACGAACCCCGGCGCATCACCGCGGGGAGAGCAATCGAGAGCGTCCGGGCCCGCGGAAGCCAGCGCGAAAAAGGGCGCGGCTTCGATGAATTCGCGATAGTGCGCCGAGATGCGGTCCGTTTCCTTGGCGAGCGATGGGCCGTAGGGCGTACCGTACAGCCGTTCCAACGCGTCTACGCTGGTCACGATATGCTCGGCGGGTAACGTGTTGGTCATGGGGTGCAACCTCGTTTCAATGCAATGCTACCACGCCGCCAGTCATGCCGCGAGCAGTTGGCGGCCATCATGGCTGAGAATGCCAACATCGAGAATGACGCCCGGCTCTGCCGGCCGATTGAACCTGACCGGCGTAAATTGCTCGTTATGGCCACGCGAGCGCGATTCCGCGAGCACCCGGCACCTTCGGCCGACTTGACTGTCGAGATGCTGTTTGAATGCCGCCTCTCCACGGGCGCGCAATTGCCGGGCGCGCTCTTTCGCGAGCGTGCGAGGCAGTTGCGGCATTCGTGCCGCAGGCGTGGCGGGACGCGGCGAGAAGGGAAAGACGTGAAGACGGGTGAGGCCGCAGGCATCAACGAGGTCGAGAGAGCGCGCGAACATCGCATCCGTTTCGGTCGGAAAGCCGGTGATCATGTCCGCGCCGAAGACCACGTCGGGGCGGAGCCGCCGCACCTGCGAGCAGAACGCGATTGCGTCCGTACGGCAATGCCGCCGCTTCATGCGCTTGAGGATGAGATCATCTCCGGACTGCAGGGAAAGGTGCAGATGCGGCATGAGCCGCGCTTGCGTCGCAATCGCATCCATGAGATCACGATCCGCCTCGACCGAATCGATGGAAGAGAGCCGCAAGCGCGGAAGTTGCGGTACGTGCTTGAGAATCTGTTTGACGAGCGTGCCGAGCTTCGGCGTTGCGGGCAGATTCGAGCCATAGCTCGTTAGGTCGACCCCGGTGAGTACGACTTCGCGATAGCCTTGTTCGCAAAGCTTTCTGACCTCTGCCACGACCTCGCCCATGGGAACCGAGCGGGAATTGCCACGGCCGTAGGGAATCACGCAGAACGTGCAGCGATGATCACAGCCGTTCTGCACCGCAACGAAGGCGCGGACCCGTCCTGCGAATCCATCAACGAGATGCGCGGCCGTTTCCCGCACGGCCATAATGTCGTTGACTTTGATTTTTTCCTCGGCCGGGGCATCGGCTCCTGCCCGCATCAGCAGAGCGTTGCGCTGCTCGCGCCAGGTTTGGCTGCTGAGTTTTTCCTCATTGCCCAGGACCAAAGCCACTTCGGGCATGTCGGCAAACGTCCTCGGCTCGACCTGCGCAGCGCAGCCAGTCACCACGACGGGCACATCGGGGCGCTCGCGCTTGATGCGGCGGATGGTCTGGCGCGATTGCCGCACGGCTTCAGCGGTTACCGCGCAAGTATTGACGATGATGACGTCGCCGACACCGGCCGCGCGCGCCTGGGGCCCGATCACATCGGACTCATAGGCGTTAAGCCGGCAGCCGAACGTCACAACCTCCACGGTCATTGCTCGCGCTCATCCTCCCTTCGGCGCGTGACGGCAATCATTCACGCGGATGCGGACTCGGCAAAAATCGCCGGATCGAAATGGCCCTCGTATTCGTAGGCGACCGGACCCGTCAACAGGACGTGATCGTCGCGCGCGCGCCATTCGATTCGAAGATCCCCGCCGGGGAGCGTCACAGTCACGCAGCGTCCGGTACGCCGCAGGCGCGCCGCCGCGACCGCTGCAGCGCAGGCAGCCGAGCCGCATGCCATGGTGAGGCCCGCGCCGCGTTCCCATGTGCGGACAGCGATGTGCTCGCGCGAGCGAATTTGCGCGAGCGAGATATTCGCCCGTTCCGGGAACATGGGATGGTGCTCGAGCAGAGGACCAATCTTGCCAAGATCGTAGCGGTCGGGGTCATCGACCCAGAAGATTGCGTGCGGATTGCCCATGCTCACCACCGAGGGGGAATGCAGCGTGGGCTTATCGAGAGGACCGATCTGGAGCTCGATCGCTCGCGTATCCTCGAACTTCTGCGCCAGCGGAATCTCGTTCCAGGCAAAGCGCGGCTTGCCCATGTCCACTGTCGAAACGAGCGGCACGTCGCCTTTCCAACAGTCGATCAGACCCGCGTTGGTCTCGAAAGTCAGTTCTCGTTTTCCGGTTTCCTTGAAAAGCAAATCCGCAACGCAACGCATGCCGTTGCCGCAAGCGCCGGATTCCGAGCCATCATTGTTGTAGATGCGCACATAAGCAGCGGTGCCGGACGCGCGCGGGGGGCAGAGCACCATGAGCTGGTCGAATGGCACACCCTTCGGCCGCGCGACTGCCCGCGCTTGCGGGCCCGTAACGGTGGCTGTTTCCGCTCGCGTATCGACGATGACGATCTCGTTGCCGAGACCGTTCATTTTGACGAATGCGTGATTGGCTAGCGCGCTCATGGCTCGATTTGCGTCTTATATGGCGCCTTCCCGTTCCTTGACCAGGGCATCGGATCAGGTCCGATTCCTTGACAGATCCGAGGCTGCGGGCCATAACCACAGTCGGCGCGGGGCCGAAAGGCTCCGCGCGCTTTAATTGGCGTTCGGCGCCGCTCTAATTCCTAATCGACTGCAAGAAGCCGGTCCGGACAATCCGAGCATCGGGATCGAACGCGAGGGAATAGCGATGTTTGCAGTCATCAGAACCGGTGGCAAGCAGTACCGGGTTGCCACCGACGATGTGGTCCAAATCGACAAGGTCGCGGGCAACCCCGGCGAGATTGTTCAGTTCGGCGAAGTGCTGGTGCTGGGTGGCACTGACATAGCCTTGGGTGCGCCAAC
>CATPCO010000411.1 GCA_955652925.1 uncultured Xanthobacteraceae bacterium
ACGACTTCGCCGTCGAGATTGAACAACGGCCCGCCGGAATTGCCGCGATTGATGGCGGCGTCGGTCTGAATGTAGTTGTCGTACGGACCAGAATTGATGTCGCGATTGCGAGCCGAGACGATGCCCGCGGTGACAGTACCGCCGAGGCTGAATGGGTTTCCGATGGCAATCACCCATTCTCCCAGCCGCAGCCTGTCCGAATCCCCGAACTTGAGGGCTTTGAGCGGCTTGTCGGGTTTCACCCTCAGTAACGCTAGATCGGTCTTCTGGTCCTTGCCGATAATATCCGCCTTGAGCCGTGAACCGTCATTGAGGATGACTGTGACCTCATCGGCGTCCGAGATCACATGATTATTGGTCACGACTATGCCGGCCGAATCGATGATGAAGCCCGACCCAAGCGAGTTGACCCGCCGGGGTCCCGGGTTCGGGGAATCGCCTTGTCCACGCCGATTAAAAAAATCCCTGAACAGCTCGTCGAGTTGTGGATCGTTCGGCAGCTGCGGCATCGGCGAGTTGCGCGTCTCGACCTTTTGCGAGGTCGAGATGTTCACGACTGCATCAATCACCTTCTCTGCCACGTCCGCAATGTTGTCGGGGCCACGCGCCAAACTGGGTGTCGACAAGGCCGGCAGCACCATCGCTCCCGCGGCTATGGAGCACAAAACGGGGCGGCGGATCCGAAGGGCATATTGTGCGAGTGACATGGACGATAGCTCCTGGGGCGACGGCGAGCCCTAGCTCGACCCTGCCACGGACGCAAGGACGACCGACCTCTACGACGAAAGTACCCCTGCGATTGGGGCGGAATCGGGACCTCGATTGACTATGGGTATCCTGCGCAGGCAAACCGGACTGCCGACATCGTGTTCCGGCGTGCTCATCCGGGCATGCCGGCTGTTCGAAGAAGTCTCCGCCCCCCGCCTCTGCGAACCGGTGCCTTCATCCCCGCACGACCCAGATCAGTACAAGACCGATCACGGCGGATATGATGCCGGCAACACGCAACGAAGTTTCCGGGCTCTCGATTGCGGTTGCCGCCAGCCGTTTTGCCGCCGACGGAAAAGCGGCGAAAAGCAGTCCCTCGATGACAAATACGAGACCGATCGCAACGAGGAACTCGGCCATACAGGGATACTGCCGGGTCGGTGACGAGGTCCTCTGTTATCGCGCGGGCGAGCCACCCACCGAAGAGGCAGGGGGTGCGTTCAATGCAGCGGCGTCCTCGCAGTCGATCTGACTGGTCTGGCGCGTGTCCGCAGGAGGCGGAGTATTCGCCGGGGGAGCAGTCCTCTCGCGAGGCTTGCCGGATGGATCACCAAAGAAACGGAAGAAATCGGAGTCAGGCTTGAGCAGCATGCGGGTGTCATTGGAGCGCAGACCGGCTTCATAAGCCTGCATGGAACGGTAAAACGAAAAGAACTCGGGATCGCGGCCATACGCCTGGGCGTAAATGCAGTTGCGTACGGCATCCCCCTCGCCGCGGGTTTGCTCGCCTTTCGACTGAGCCTCTGCAAGCAGCACGGTTACATCCCGATCCGCCTTCGCGCGAATCTCCTGTGCCTTTTGGGTCCCTTGTGACCGGAATTCCTGCGCCTGGCGCTGGCGCTCGGTGATCATGCGCTGATAAACCGCCTGGCTGTTCTGCTCGGGCAGATCCGCGCGCCGGATGCGTACGTCTACAATCGAGATACCAAAGGCCTGCGCCTCGGCTTCGAGTTGCTCGCGCACGCGAGCCATGAGTTGCTCGCGCTGATCACGTACGACTTGGATCAGCGTCGCCTCGCCCAGCACGCGTCGCAGCGCCGAGTTGAGCAGAGTGGACAGCCGCGAATTGGCGCCCTCCACGGTGCCGACCGCCTGGTAGAATTTCAGCGGGTCCCTGATGCGATAGCGGGCAAAGGCATCGACAACAAGGCGCTTCTGGTCAGAGGCAATGACCTCCTGGGGTGGGTTTTCCAGATCGAGAATTCGCTTGTCGACGGGGATAACGGTATCGATCAGAGGGATCTTGTAATTCAAGCCGGGCTCGGTAACGATGCGAATGGGTTGACCCAGCCGCACGACCAGCGCCTGCCGCGTCTGATAGACCGTGAAAATCGTGCTGTAGGCGATGATCAGCGCTATGATGATAAGCGCTGCGACGGCTCCGCCGAATACGCTTACTCTCATCGGCTGCCTCCCGTCTGGGGCGGCGTCTGCGACGCCGCCGGTTGCCGGCGCATAAGCTGATCGAGCGGCAGATATGGCACGACCCCGCTGCTCGCTCCGGGATCTACGATGATCTTGTCAGTACCCCCGAACAGTCGCTCCATTGTCTCCAGATACAACCGCTGACGAGTCACGTCAGGCGCCTTCTTGTATTGCTCGTAGACCTGAAGAAAGCGCGAGGTCGCGCCTTTGGCCTCAGCGACCGTCTGGCTCTTGTAAGCGTCTGCGTTCTGGAAGACCTGCGCGGCGCGGCCCATCGCCTCCGGAACAACCTTGTTGGCGTAGGTCTGCGCCTCATTCTGGGCCCGTTCCTGGTCGGCGCGCGCTGCTTGCACATCCCGGAATGAGTCAATCACCTGCGCCGGCGGATCGACCTTCTGCAGTTGGACCTGCGTAATTTGGATGCCTGCGCCATAGTGATCGAGCGTCGATTGCATGAGATCGTGCACGGCGGTCTCAATCTTTTGCCGCTCGCCCGTGAGAATCGGCTCGATCTTCGAACGTCCGACGATCTCTCGCATCGCACTTTCGGCAACCGCTTTGACCGTGCCTTCAGGCTGCTGGATATTGAACAGGTAATCGCCGGCGCCATCAGGTTTGACCAACCAGAAAACTGAAAAATCAACATCAACGATATTCTCGTCACCGGTGAGCATCAGGCTCTCTTCGGGAACGTCGCGAAGGGTTGTGCCGCGGCGAAGGTCTTCCACGAGCCGCATGCCAATATCAATGCGATTGACGCGCGTCACCTTGGGGGTGAGTACCGATTCAACCGGATACGGCAGATGGTAATTCAGACCAGGCTTGGCGTCGCGGACATACTTGCCAAACCGCAACACCACGCCGAGTTCATCGGGGTCAACGCGGAAAAACCCGGAGAGGCCCCAGATGACAATTGCGGCCAGCACGAAAAGGCTAAGCCCCTTTCCGCCAAGACTCCCACCCGGGAGAACACTGCGGAGCTTGTCCTGACCGCGCCGCAGAAATTCCTCAAGATCGGGAGGGTTTGGGCCCGATTGTTGGGGGCCGGTACCCCATGGACCTTTGCCACCGGCGCCTCCTCCTCCGGTCCCCCAGGGTCCACCACCCTGATTGCTCCACGGCATCAGCTGTCTCCTGACTACGCCTCACCAAGACGTCGTTTGCGCCGGTTATAGGTGAGGCGTCATTGCGTTACAACGCGTATCGGCGCCGCAATGCGACGTCCGGCGGCTCGGATCAGCCTTACGCGGCTGGACGGCTCTCGACTTCACGTCGTTCGAAGACCTGTATGGTGAAGCTTGCCTCGTCCTCAGGTCCGGCCGGATGCTCGGTCCGGCTTACTTCTTTCCAGATCCCATCGTCGAGGGGCGGAAAGCTCGTATCGCCCTCGGGCTGCAACTGGACCCGCGTGATCACCAGCCGATCCGCTTTGTCCATTATCTGCCGATAGACCTCGGCTCCCCCGATCACGGCAATCTCGTCCGCCTTCCGTCGCAATGCATCACCGCACGCCACGGCGAGCGCGGCTTCGACACTTGGCGCAATGACAATGCCGGCCGCGCCGAAACCTGGATCGCGGCTCACAACAACATTGGTCCGGCCAGGAAGGGGCTTGCCAATCGAAGCGTATGTCTTTCGACCCATGATTACGGGCTTTCCTATTGTGACTCGGCGAAAATGCCGCAGGTCTGACTTGAGCCGCCACGGCAAACTGCCATTCTTGCCAATCACGCCGTTCAAAGCGACCGCAGCGACGAGGGCAACTCGTGGACGACTTGTGCCGGATGGAGTGCCGTCACTCCCGACCGTCACACCGCGACTTTCGCTTTGATATGGGGGTGAGGCTCGTAGCCTTCGAGCGCGAAATCCTCGTAACGGAACGCGAACAAGTCGGTGATGGTCGGATTGAGGCGCATTCTGGGCAATACGCGCAACGGACGCGTGAGCTGCAACTGAGCCTGCTCCACGTGGTCAAGGTAAAGGTGAGCGTCGCCGAGTGTGTGCACGAACTCGCCCGCGTGCAGCCCCGTTACCTGCGCCACCATC
>CATPCO010000412.1 GCA_955652925.1 uncultured Xanthobacteraceae bacterium
CTCAGCCGTGTTCGCAAGGGCGGGCCGGCAAGGCACGTACCGCTTGTGGCGCCCCTCCATTTATCGAGGGACCAGGGATGAGGAGGCGCTGCGGCATTGTAGCGCTCGCAACGGCGCTCGTTATTTCCGGCTCGGCTTCTGCCCAGCAATACCCGAGCAAGCCGGTCAGGATCATCGTGCCGTTTCCGCCCGCGGGGGTCACCGACATCGTCGCACGGCTGGTTGGGCAGAAACTGTCGGAGAAGCTTGGCGAGCAATTCTATGTCGAGAACATCGCCGGCGCGGGCGGCAATCTCGGTATGGGCCAAGCCGCGCGCTCCCCCGCCGACGGCTACACCATCCTGTTCTCCTCTTCGAGCATCGTGGTGAACCCCACGCTTTACAGCAAGGTTCCCTTCGACATCGACAAGGATTTCATCCCCGTGACAAAGGCCGGCGCCACGCCCAATTCCTGGCAGATCAATCCAGACTTTCCAGCGCCGACGATGGCGGCATTGATCGACCTGATCAGGAAGGAACCCGGCAAGTACAGTGTCGCCTCGCCCGGAACCGGCACCACGCCCTCACTTTCCATCGAGATGCTGAGGCTTGCGCTTGGACTAGACTTCGTGGTGGTGCCGTTCTCCGGCGGCGGGCCGATGGTGCAATCGCTGCTGGGCGGCCACACGCCGATCGCGTGCAGCGCTATCGGCAACGCCATGGCGCTGATCAAGGACAAAAAAATCCGTGTGCTCGCGATTACTGCCAGCAAGCGCGTCGAGTTTGCGCCCGAGATTCCGACGCTGGACGAGCTCGGCATCAAGGATCAGGAGGGAGAGACCATGACCGGCGTATTCGCACCGGCGGGTACGCCGAGGCCGATCGTCGAGTTGCTTCAGAAGGAAATCTCGAGACTGGTGACCACCCCGAAGATCAAGGCGCAGCTCCTGGAGCTTGGCGTCGTGCCAGGCGGGGAAAGCGCGGCCGAGTTCGCGGATTATGTGAAGGCCGAAGTGGCCAAATGGAGGAAGGTCATCATTGCGGCGAAAATCCCACCGATCGGCGGGTGACCGGCAGAGGCTGTGGCGCGACCCATTGGATTAACGCGGCAGCACAACAGCGCAGCCACCAAAAATACGACCGGCCAAGGACCAGGCTATGATAGTGGAACCCCCTATGGTGGTGGACCGACGAAAGCTATCCGGCGGGCCTTGAGCGTAGACCTTCGGCAACCAATTGGATTCGTGCCTGTATTCTGGGCCAGAGCGCATGAAACGAAACATTCTTTTCGTACTGGTCATATTGGTTGCGCAGCTGCTGGTCTTTCAAAGCGCGAAGGCTTTCGCAGACCGGCCAATCAAACTTGTCGTGCCGTCGCCTCCGGGCAGTCCTCCCGACATGATCGCGCGCATCCTCTCGGACAAGATGGCCGCCAATCTTGGACAACCAGTGATCGTGGACAACAGGCAAGGTGCCGGCGGCACGATCGGCGCCAAATCAGTGCTCGCGGCAGAGCCGGATGGCCACACGTTGATGGTGGGAACTACAAGCAATCTGCTGATCGCGCCTTTGGTCTACAAAAATGCCGGTTACGATGCCGGGACATTCGCGCCCATCGCTCGCGTGTCGGACAGCCCTGAAGTTCTGGCGGTGCATCCGTCGGTCTCGGCTCGCTCCGTATCGGAATTGATTGCCTTGGCGAAGACGCGGCCGGGCATGCTGAACTACGCCTCGGCCGGGATCGGGACGCTTCCGCATATTGAAGGCGAGCTCCTGAAATCCCGATCTGGAATCGACATACGCCACGTTCCTTATCGCGGCGGCGGCCAGGCGTTGACGGGGCTTATCGCCGGAGAGGTTGATGTTCTCTTCTCCACTCTAACACAAATGCTTCCGTATGTTCGCGAAGGTCGGCTGCGGGGATTGGCGGTGACGAGCGAAACTCGATCTGCGTTGGCGCCGGACATTCCTACCATGCTGGAGAGCGGGATTGATCGATTTGTTACGGCGTCCGTCACTTTCATCGTCGCACCTGCGCCCACTCCACTCGCAATCAGGCAGCGGGTGAACGAAGCGGTGGCCGAAGCGCTCACCTCGCCTGAAGTCCAGCAAGCGTTTTTGAGGATTGGCGCCGAGGCCCGACTGGCCTCGCCGCAGGAGGTTGCCTCCTTTCTGATACAGGAACAGCAACGCTGGTCTCGCATCATCGAGGCAACGCGGATCTCGGCAGATTGACGGTTCGCAAGATCCTACCCCAGCTCCCGGCTACCTCGCCCTCCCGGGCCAAGTGCAGCTTGCAGGAATCTGCCACCCGCGCCGATCTGATTGCCCGCAATCGTTGCCAATTGGATCGAGGCGAGAAATTCCAACGCTTCCTGCCAATCGACCAAGGTGGAAGGAATCCAGGTTGTGCCTGCGATGAATGCCATCACCATCTGTATTCCGGCGACCGTGAGCAAGGCCATGCCGGCCCCCAGCACGATCGCCCATGGCCAACTGCGTCGCTCATTCCAGAACAGCAGGAACCCGGCCGCCGCCGGAACGAGGATCACGAGTAGCCGCAGAAAATCGAAATGCAGATTGAATTTGAGCACGATCAGATAATGCGCGAGCAGCATCACAAGCGCGGGTAAGATGACATAGCCCAGCAGCACGCGGGCAAGCCGCCGGTTCTCGCGACCAGGTTCAGGCTTGCTCGGTTGGGGTGCGCTCTTGGCCTGCAATGCCGTCGCATCCGTCCCTTTCCGGAGCGAGCCGGGTTCCGCGATGATCTGATCCAGCGCTGTCATCAGGCGGCTGACGTGAATTTTGAAGTCGAGGCCGGAATCGATGTGCAATGCATTGAGCAAGCTGAATTCTCGCAAGCTCTCGGGCAGGTCGCCGGGGGGAGGCATGACCGCATCATCGATCAATACGGGAATGATTCGCATGCTTCGCATGAGTGCCGTCTGCAGTTCGATGCGAACGGGGTCCTCTTGATCGAAGATTCTGGAGGCGCCGTCAGCGCGTGCGCCCGTCCAATGCTGGCCAACGACGACGATCAGGACCGCGGATCGTTTCAGGATCGAATCGATGTGATCTCGGAAATTGCGCCCATAAGGTATCGCGTCGATGTCCAGGAAGATCTCTTCGCTGCCGTAACGATCGGCGAGGCGGTCAAAAATGCGTCCGACGATCGCGCGTGAATCGGAACGCCGGTACGATATGGCTATTTTCGGCATCGGGCGTGAGAATAGTGGTTTCCTTCAATCTCTTATTTTGATGATGAATTGGGTGGAGGCGTTATGACCGCGGCTGTCCTTGAGATCGACCTGGATCCGGTGCTGGCCGGCAGGGGCTTCCACGTTATCGATCGAGATCTGTTCGGATGTGATAAACGGCCTTACTCGTTGCGTGAGATCGATGGCGGGAACCTTCTTGTAGGTGAGCAGAATCGAATCGACACCGATCTCTGCGCCGCCGTAGCTCTGGAACCTGATCTTCAGTTGGAACGGAGACCTGATAAAGCCAGCAGCAGGCGACGGATTGAGTACAATGATCGCGGGGCCGAGCGAAATACCGTATGACCTGCCGCTGGGATCTTCAGGAAGACCCGCCTCTTGCGCGCTAATGAGCTCCATGGCGCGGCTCTCCCCAACAAGGAGCAAAAACGAGAAAAGTGCCAACGATGCCCCCGCAAACCAAGCAAGCGAGAAGAAGCTCCCGGTTCGTCGCGCGAACATTAGGTCCCCCCCGCCATTGAAGTTCTCCACTGTGCTTTCTCTGCACTAGCCATGAATGCCATTCAATGTCTAGATGAGCGCGATGAACTTGAATATTTCTAGGGGGCTCCAATGAAGAAGCTTGTATGTGCGCTGCTCGCAACGGTTCTTGCATTCAGCGTGGCCGGCTGCGCCGGAATGGGTAAAGGCAAGGCTCCACCCGTCGTGACGAAGGGCTGAGCTGCCTCGTACCTAACGATCCTATCCCTGTTGCTACCGCTGTGCGCACGGGCGAGCTTCTCGCCCGTGCGTGCAGTCACATTCATGTAACGGCCGTCCTCGTCCCGGAATCTTTTCCTGATACGAGGTGACAACCCTTCCGAACAAGAACAGTTCATCTTATGCGATCTGAGTTGGATTGCGGCATTCAGTCCACGTTCCAGCGAACGATGGTGTATCAGTACTGAGTGCCCTGCGGCCCGCCCAGTGGATCAGGCCCGAAGCGGTTCGAACCGGGTGTTCCCGCAGAGCACCAAAAGACGATCAGCACGATGATGCCGATCAGAGGAATGAAGCTGATCAGCCACCACCAGCCGCTCCGGTCAGTGTCGTGCAGCCTTCGAATTCCGACCGCGAGCGACGGCAGGAAGGTAGCCAGGCTCCAGATCGACGAGAGCACCGTGGTATTGCCCGAGACCAATGCGAGATCAATGATTGACAGGGCAATGCTGACCAGAACGTTGAACAGGATCCAGTACCAGAATTCGGATCGTGACGCTCGGCCGGAGAAACCGACATAGTTGCGAAAGCCGGAACTAATCGCTTCAGAGAAAGTCATCGTGCTTGCCTCCACTCTTTGTGCCGTTGGGATGCAGTGTGTGATTAGGGTTTCAGCCACGCTGCTGTCGCGCCGTCAAGCAGCGTGATGGATTCGCGCAACTCCTCTCGAATATAGGGGTCCCTCCCTCAGGCAGGCGTCACCACGAGGGACCGCCCGCGAATGGCTTATTTCAGCACGACGCTGCCCGCATTGGAAGGCGATCACCGTCAGGTTGTCCACGCATTCTCTGCGTATCTTCAACAGCGTGAGTTTGCGCATAGACCGTGATAAAAGGCGCTCGGCCTCGAGCGCGCCGGTTGTCTTCAGCAGCTATTGTTAAAATTTTCCAGCGTCGCTGACCTGGCATCACAATCCCGTCTCGCGTTGGCCGGAATGACAGCCCATATGACATAGGCATCTCTGATCCGCCTTGTACTCTTGATGATGAGTGAGAAAGGGCTTGCACATGGGCCTTCTTGTGGACGGGAAATGGACCGATCGCTGGTACGACACACGCAGCACTGGAGGCCGCTTTGTCCGTCACGAAAGCAGCTTCCGAAACTGGATCACTGCTGACGGAAGCCCGGGTCCGAGCGGGGAGGGTGGTTTCAAGGCCGAGCCTGGACGCTACCACCTCTATGTCTCGCTTGCGTGCCCCTGGGCGCATCGAACCTTGATTTTTCGGGCCCTCAAGGGCCTCGAGAACGCGATCTCGCTCTCGGTCGTGCATTGGCTCATGGGCAAA
>CATPCO010000413.1 GCA_955652925.1 uncultured Xanthobacteraceae bacterium
CGTAGCCCGGATGAGGCGTAGCCGAAATCCGGGGAAATGCCCCCGCATGTCGCCCGTCTGCACTAAAGCTTCAACGGGTTAATGTGAGTGAGGCCGCCGAAGCCTTGGCGAAGGCGGCTTCGCTCATGCGGGCTACGAACCTACGAACCAAGCTTGATGCTGTGGTCTCTTCCTTCCCATTTCGCATCCGTCACGAAATAGCGGGTGAAATCGAGGACGCTTCTGCCTGCGAATTCCGCTCTCCTCAGACGCACCCCGTGGCGGCCGAAAGGAAGCGGTGATGAGGGCCGGTCTTCGATCGCCTGCCATCCGTCAAATCCCATGTGCAGAACGAACGGCCTTTCCATTTCGATGAGAAGATCGCGGTTGGCGGGCAATACATCGAAGGGCGTGTCAGTGCGCCAATGCCAGGTGGCCGCTCGCGCCGCTTTGCCCTGCAAATGTCTTTCCACGCTCTTCAACAGTTCGAGCGGACGCTTTTGTTCCCGCGCGCACAGGAGCTTGAGGAACTCCGCATGCGCCCACACCAGCGGCATCGCGCTTCCGGTGGGCTTGCCCGGCTCCAATCCGCGCTTCGGCACAGCGGGAGCGTCCCACACCTGCTCGGGAATAAGCCCGGTCGGGCCCGTCATGCGCGTCATCATTTCGAGATAAGGCAACGGGTCTCGCCCGCGCTGGAGCTCGAAATGACCGCGCTCGCCGGTCAACAGCGGCCAGGCGCGGCCGATGCCGTTGCCGTCGTACGGACTGCCGTCAGCATGCTCGCCGTAACCGTCCTCGTTATACCGGTGATAGGCGATGCCAGTCGGCATCTCGACCTTGAGCAGCGCCTCGGTGATCTTGAACGTGTTCTCGATCCGACGATCATGCGGTGAGCGCAGCCCCAGCCGAACCAGGTGGAGATATTCCATGCCGACGAGCTCGATCGCGGGCATGCTCTCGCCCCATCGGTTGGCGACGTTCACGCGCCCGCACAGCCCGCCCGCGACGGCGGCGGGCCCGATGCGAACGTAATAGCCTTGCACCCCGAACCGGTCCGCAAGCGGTCCTCCCGTGACATAGGTCCAGTCCTCGATCCGCTCGTTCCAGCAGTCGGCGAGCGAGAGAGCGAAGTCTCGTTCCTCGCCGCTGAGGAATTCGGCCGCGGCAATGAGCGCCACGATCTCGACCCCGAGCGTGAACGGGCTGATGCCGGAATTCTCTTCCCAGCGGTCCTGTGGACTGATCGGGCCGTGCGCAACGAGATAGCCGGCAGCGCGCGCGATCATTGCCTCGGCGCCACCTATTCCGCCGAGCGCATTCTGCTCCGCGAGCTTGGCCGCGAGAATGATGGGAAAGCCGACCTCGTCGAGCTGAATGCCGGTCCAGAATGGCTGGCCGGCTGGAAACCAGTTCTGGTTCCAGGTTCCGTCTGCATTTTGAACCGCGATGAGATAGGACAAGATGTTACGGCACCCCTCGATGCGTCCGACGCCCAGGAGTGCGAGCGCCGCTTCCACGCAATCGCGCGCCCAGACGAGATGATAGCCGCCAAGGCTGTCGCTCGAATTTCCCCAAGGCACGCTCAGGCTCGCGACCATCGAGCCGGGATAGCTACGATCTTCATGCACTTTCAGAACGATGGCCGAGAGATAGGCCTCGCGCCGGACCTCGGGCGGCGCATCCGGAATGGTGAACGTTTTCGCCCACTCCTCCCATCCCTCGGCGAATTTCTCGCATATCGGGCCGTATCCTTCGCTTAAGCTCGACCGCGCATTCGTGCGCGCTCCGATGATGCTAGCGGAGAGGCTGAGCGCGAGCGTGCCTTGGTTGGCGTTGAGCTCGCCGAGCAGTGCGACGTTGCCGTCAAGCGCGTCGCTGTATTCCCAGGTCATGCGCCCGTTGCGGAAAAAATCCTGCCAGCCGTCGGAAGCCCCGACATACCCTGCGCTTGACCGCGAAAACCCGCAGTCGCTGATGAGGCAGAGCGCGGTCACGCCCCTCCAGGCCGACAAGTCGTCCGCGGCGTGGGCGTTGTTGTGCTCGCCGCTGTTGCCGAGATGAGGCGCGAGCAGCGCGTACAGCTTCAAGTCCTTGCCGGTGAGCCGGTAGGAGATAAGAACAACGTCTCGCATCGGGTCCGGGACCACTCCGAGGGCGAGCTCATAGCCATCCCCCTTGTGCGTGACCTGCGGCAGCGGCACGCAGCGCTCCGGCATGGTGAACGCGTAGCGATTGACGCGCTTGACTTCGTACCAGCCGGATGGCCCTGCGACGATGAAGCCGAGATCGCGGACCTGCGGCTGGCCGGTCGCCGGCCAGTAGACCTCGTTGAGGATGCCGAAGCCCATTGTGACCCAGACGCGGCTCGACCCGAGCGCGGTCGTGACCATGTCTTTGGCGCTCGACGTCCAGGTCGGCCGCGATCCGGGTGCCCCGGGTGCGATCAGGGTTGCCATGGCGCGTTAGTCTACCCTGATTGGGCCCAATGCGTATCGCCCTCCCGACGGCCTCATATCCGCCTCATCCGGCAGCGATGAAAATCGCTGCATTGCAGGGGACTGGGGGGAGAGGAATGAAGGCGGTCTGGCTTGGCGTGGTCATCGCGATCACGTCTACGCTGGCACACGCGGAGGATATGGCGGAGATGATCTCGCGCTACCGGCGCGAGCACGGCCTTTCGACGGTCAAGACCGACCCGCAACTCACGGCGATCGCCGAACGCCAGGCAAAGGCGATGGCCGCCTCCGGCATCATGGATCACGACGTCGCCGGCTCGTTCGGCTCCCGGATCGCCGGGGTGCGCACGGGGATGGCGGCCGAGAACATTGCGGCCGGTCAGAGGACCTGGGCGGAGACGTTTCGCATGTGGCAGGCGTCGCCCGGTCACAACGCGAATCTCCTGCAATCCAAGGCCGACAGTGTCGGGGTTGCGGTCGTCCGCAACGAGCATACCCGCTACAAAACCTTCTGGGCCATGGTGATCGCTCAGAAGCCGCCGAAACGAACAGACCCCAAAGTGGCTTCGGCAGGCGAGAGCTTCGAACGCCGCGAGAATTCGCGGAGCTCGGAAAACCCGATCGGCGCGCTCAAGAACTTTGTGTGCCAATATTTGTGCTGAGCGGCGGCGCAATTTCTGCACATTATACCATGGCGGGGTTTCAATCGCGCACGCTCGAGCGGGGTGACGGACGACGGCAGGGCGGATATGGTTGCGCGTGCTTGACTGCGATACCGAACGCTACCCAGCATGTTTCTGCGACCCACGACAAGGCATGCGATTGCGGC
The DNA here is from genome assembly GCA_955652925.1 of uncultured Xanthobacteraceae bacterium. Lineage (GTDB taxonomy): Bacteria > Pseudomonadota > Alphaproteobacteria > Rhizobiales > Xanthobacteraceae > VAZQ01. Next base: position 3,268 of record CATPCO010000413.1, read on the forward strand.
ATTTGCGGTTTCGGCCATTCTGGCCGGCGCGAAAGGCGCACCTGCGCAGACCTATCCGGCAAACCGGATCACGATCTTCGTTGCCTTTGCGCCCGGAGGTTTCGCGGACACAATGGCGCGGGTGGTCGCGCAGGGCATGGGCGAGCGCCTGCACCAGAATGTGGTTGTAGAAAACCGCGCAGGCGCGGGCGGCAACATTGCAGCGGCGCTCGTCGCGCATAGCCCGGCCGACGGCTACACCATTCTCGCGACCACCACTGCGCTTGCAATCAATGAGACGCTGATCAAAAACAAGCAGTATTCCGCCAAGGACCTCAAGGCCGTGGCGATGGTCGCCTCGAGCCCGGAGACGCTCTCGACCAGTCCGAGCAATCCCGCCGCCGACCCCTCCGGCTTCATTAAATCGATGAACGCAAGAGTGATCAATTTCGCCTCCGCGGGAGTGGGTACCGGATCGCACATCGAAGCCGAATACTTCTTCAAGTTTCTCGCCAAAGTGCCGGCGCAGCACATCCCGTTTCAAGGCGGATCGCCTGCAGTCAATGCCACGATCGGCAATCAGGTCGACCTGCTCGCGGGGACGCTGGCCGGCAGCGTTGCGGCGCAGATGCTCGCGGGCAAGCTCAAGGGTCTCGGCGTCGCAGCCGAGAAACGCGCGTCCGCGGTGCCGAACGTGCCGACTTATGCGGAACAGGGCTTTCCAGATTTCATGGCTTCATCGTGGGTCGGCTTGTTCGCGCCAGCAGCAATGATTCTCACAACGCTGAACGCGGCGATCAACGACGTGATCAAGAGTGAGGAGGTCCAGGCGAAGCTCACCGCGGTTGGTTTTGACCCTATCCTGGCATCGCAGGCGCACGCCGAGATGATGTTCAACGACGAAGTCAAGAAGTGGGGCAACATGGTGGATGCGTTGCATCTGTCCATCAATTAAGCAAAGTGGACCTTTCCAAGCTTACAGTCGGACTGAAGGGATCGGCCGATCTGCTGGTCGGGATCGAGCATACGGCGCCCCGCGTCGGCAGCGGGCGCGTCGGCGTCCTGGCCACGCCGGTGATGATCAACGTCATGGAGGCGGCGGCGCTCGCAGCGGTCGAGCATCTTCTGCTGCACGGTTATCAAAGCCTTGGCATCCATCTCGACATACGGCATTTTGCCGCCACCCCGGTCGGCATGCGGATCGTGGCGACTTGCGAGCTGATCGCCGTTGACGGCCGCACGCTTTCGTTTCGCGTGGATGCGCACGACGAGAAGGAGCCGATCGGCGGGGGCTCACATCAGCGCGTCGTGGTCAATGTCGCCCGCTTCGATCAGCGCGTGCAGCGAAAGCTCGACGCCTCGTGACCACTTGATCCGAGGCGAAAGGGCGGGCTAACGATTCGGTGGAGCGCCCCCGCGAGGTCCCGAAATGCTGCCATCGCAACGCGCCCTGTTCAACATTCCCCGCAATGTTTGCTATCTCAATGCGGCTTCATGGAGCCCGTTGCCCATTGCCGCACAGGACGCAGGTCGCGCAGGCGCCGCCCGCAAAGGACAGCCCTGGCTGATTGATCCCGCTTTTGCGAGAGAACAACACGAACGTGCACGCCGCGCCGCGGCGAAGGTGATCAACGCCGATCCCGAAGACGTCGCGCTGATTTCGTCGGTGAGCTATGGCATGGCAGCCGCAGCAAAGATATTGAACAATCCCGCGGGCTCGCGCGTCCTGGTTTTGCAGAACGACCATTCCTCGGCGGTGCTGGAATGGATGACGCGGGCGCCCCTCGCCCATTTCATTGTCGACGTTGTGCCTGCGCCTACTGACGGAGATTGGACGGCGGCAATCCTGACATCAATCGAGCGACCCCATGCGCCGCCCGTCGCGCTTGCCTCCATTTCATGCGTTCACTGGTCCGACGGCGGGATGATCGACCTCGAGGCGGTTGCGGCTGCGCTCCGCAGGTGCGGGGCATCGCTGCTCGTCGATGCGACCCAGGCGGCCGGCGCCATCAGACTTGATGTACGCAGGATCGATCCCGATTTCCTCGTCTTCCCCACCTACAAGTGGCTGCTCGGCCCCTATGGCCGTGCCTTTCTTTATATTGCGAAACGTCAGCAGGAGGGCGTGCCGCTCGAGCAGACGAGCTACGGCCGCTGCGGCATCAGCTCAGAGCACGATGTCTATTTCCGCGATCTTGAATTTGTGCAAGGCGCGCGGCGTTTCGACATGGGCGAACGCGATCATTTCATCTCGCTGGAAATGGCCTCGATCGGAATGGAGATGGTGGCGCAATGGACAAGCGACGCTGTCGCGGCACGGCTGCGGGCGCTCACGGGTCGACTGGCGGATGGGCTGCGCAATCGCGGCGTGACCGTCCCGGATGATGCGGTGCGAGCGCCGCATATCCTGAGCCTGCATTTCCCCCACGGCATGCCGGAGCGGCTGATTGAGCGGCTCGCGGCAGAGCAGGTCTATGTCGCGTCTCGTATCGGCCGCCTGCGCGTGAGCCCGCACGTCTACAACGACGAGGAAGACATCGACCGATTTCTGTCGGTGTTCCGGTCGCTCGCATGCAGAGCGCACGCCTGATAAGCAAACAAAGTCAAACGGGGTGCTGACGACTTGAAACCTTACTCCAGCACTTCGTGCTCCTGCTTGAGCACGCGGCGCGCAAAATAATGGAAGGTTGCCGCAACCGCGCGTGGGTTCAGTCGATAATCATGCGCCTCGCGCGCGACGGCGGGATCGATCAACTTGATCTTGCCGATCGCCTGCGCCAGCACTTGCATGCGTGCGGCGCGCTCGATGAACACCGCGAGCACGGCCGCTTGCTCGATCGTTGAGGTCGCGACCAGCTGGCCATGATGAGCCAACAGGATCGCGCGCTTGTCGCCCAGCGCCTCGTGAATGATCCGACCTTCCTCGTCGCCGATCGGCGGTCCCGGCCATTCGGCAAGATAGGCGCAGTCCTCATAGAACATCGCAGTGTCCATGTGAGCGGCGATGAGGGGCTGTCCAGTCACCGACAGCGCCGAGCAGTAAGGCGGATGGGTGTGCACGATCGCGGTCACGTCGGGCCGATGACGGTAGATCCACAGATGGAAGCGGTTCGACGGATTCACCATGCCGTCGCCCTCAAGCAACTGGAGATCGTCGTCCACCAACACGAGATTGCTCGCGCACGCCTCATCGAAGCCGAGAC
>CATPCO010000414.1 GCA_955652925.1 uncultured Xanthobacteraceae bacterium
ACCTGTCCCAGCACATGGCGCTGGAGATCGAGGGCCGCCCGCTGCGCGGTGAGTACCGGCGGATCGGCCGCACGGTGAACACGATGGTCGACCAGCTCTCGTCGTTCGCCGACGAGGTCACGCGGGTGGCGCGCGAGGTCGGCACCGACGGGCGGCTCGGCGGCCAGGCGGTGGTGCCGGGCGTCGCCGGGACCTGGAAGGATCTCACCGACAACGTGAACCTGCTGGCGGCCAACCTCACCACTCAGGTGCGCAACATCGCCGAGGTGACCACCGCGGTCGCGCGCGGCGACCTCTCGCGCAAGATCACCGTGGATGTGAAGGGCGAAATTCTCGAGCTCAAGAACACCATCAATACCATGGTGGATCAGCTCAATGCCTTTGCCTCGGAGGTCACCCGCGTGGCGCGCGAGGTCGGCACCGAAGGCAAGCTCGGCGGCCAGGCGACGGTGCCCGGCGTCGCCGGCACCTGGAAGGACCTCACCGACACGGTGAACGTCATGGCCGCCAACCTCACCGAGCAGGTGCGCGGTATCGTGAAGGTGGTGACCGCCGTCGCCAACGGCGACCTCAAGCAGAACCTGACCGTGAAATCGAAAGGCGAGGTGGCCGCGCTCGCGGAGACCATCAACAACATGACGGACACGCTCGCGATCTTCGCGGATCAGGTCACCAGCGTGGCGCGCGAAGTGGGGGTGGAGGGTCGGCTCGGCGGCCAGGCCAACGTGCCCGGCGCCGCCGGAACTTGGAAGGACCTCACCGGCAACGTGAACCTGCTCGCCGCCAATCTCACCACGCAGGTGCGCGCCATCGCCGAGGTCGCCACTGCCGTGACCAAGGGCGACCTGACACGTTCAATCCAGGTGGATGCGCGCGGCGAAGTGGCCGAGCTTAAAGACAACATCAACACCATGATCGACAATTTGCGGCTCACCACCGACCGCAACACCGAGCAGGACTGGCTCAAGACCAACCTCGCCAGATTCACCAACATGCTGCAGGGACAGCGCGACCTTGATAGCGTGGGCCGGCTGCTGCTCTCGGAGCTCACGCCTCTCGTCAACGCGCAGCTCGGCGTCATTTATCAGGCCACCAGCGAGGACATCCCGACACTGCTCCTGCTCGCGTCCTACGCCGATGACGGTTCTAACGGCCACCCGAACGAGCTTCGTATCGGCGAAGGTCTGATCGGCCAGTGCGCCGCCGACAAGCGCAGAATCCTGATCACCGAGATGCCGCAGCACGCGGCTCCCATCGGCTCGGCGCTGTTCAAGGCGGTTCCGCGCAACATCGTGGTGCTGCCGGTGCTGTTCGAAAGCCAGGTCAAAGCCGTCATCGAGCTTGCCTCCCTGAGCGAGTTCACTGCGCTGCAGATAACCTTCCTTGATCAGCTCACCACCAACATCGGCATCGTGCTCAACAGCATTGAGGCGACCATGCAGACCGAAGGTCTGCTCAAGCAGTCCCAGCAGCTCGCGGGCCAACTGCAGGCGCAGCAGACGGACCTGCAGCAGACCAATGAGCAGCTCGAGCAGAAGGCCGAGCAGCTTGCCGAGAAGAATCAGGAGATCGAACAGGCTCGGCGCGCGCTGGAAGAAAAGGCCACCGAGCTCGCGCTCACTTCGAAATACAAGTCCGAGTTCCTCGCCAACATGTCGCACGAGCTGCGCACGCCGCTCAACAGCATTCTGATTCTGGGCCAGCAACTCGGCGACAATCCCGAAGGCAACCTGTCACTGAGGCAGGTCGAATTCGCCCGCACCATTCATGGCGCCGGCACCGACCTCCTCAATCTGATCAGCGACATTCTTGACCTCTCCAAGATTGAATCCGGCACCGTCACGGTCGATGCCGAAGAGATCGCGTTCAGCAATCTCGTCGACATGGTGGCGCGGCCGTTCCGGCACGAGGCCGAGACGCGGCAATTGTCATTCGACATCACGCTCGACCCGAAACTCGAACGTACGATCACCACCGACTCGAAACGCCTGCAGCAGGTGCTCAAGAACCTCTTGTCGAACGCGTTCAAGTTTACGGGGCAAGGCAGCGTGCGGCTGAACATCTCGGCTGTTCGACAAGGCTGGTCAGGCGAGCACCCTGTCCTCAATCAGGTGCCGGCGGTGGTCGCGTTCGAAGTTTCCGATACCGGTATCGGCATTCCCCTGGAGAAGCAGAAGATCATCTTCGAGGCGTTCCAGCAGGCGGATGCCAGCACCAGCCGAAAATACGGGGGCACCGGTCTAGGGCTTGCGATCAGCCGCGAGCTGTCAAACCTGCTCGGCGGTGAAATCCACCTGCGCAGCTTGCCCTCGGTCGGCAGTACCTTCACGCTCTACCTGCCGCTCAAATACGTGGGCCCATCCTATGCGCCCAAGTCTTTGCCGGCGGCCTCGGCTGCGACCGTGCACGCGCCCGGGCTGCATGCGAGCGCATTGCCGGAGCATCCCATCGAGCAGATCCCGGACGACCGGCTCGCCGTCCAACCCGGCGATTCCATCCTGCTGATCGTGGAGGACGACCCGCGTTACGCCCGCATCATGGTCGATCTCGCCCGCGCGAAGGGCTTCAAGGTCCTGGTCGCGGCGCGCGGCGCCGATGCTCTCGATCTCGCCAAGCAATACCAGCCCACGGCGGTGTCCCTCGATGTATTCCTGCCCGACATGCTCGGCTGGAACGTGCTCAGCCAGCTCAAGCAGAACCCGCTGACACGGCACATTCCGGTGCAGATCATAACGCTCGACGAAGATCGCCAGCACGGGCTTGCCCGCGGCGCGTTCTCGTTCGTCACCAAGGCTGCCTCTACCGAGGGGGTCGAGGCGGCGCTCACGCGCATCAAGGAATACGCCAAGCGTCAACGCAAGCGCCTGCTGGTGGTGGAAGACGACAAGGCCGAGCAGCTGAGCATCGCGGAGCTCCTGGGCTCGGCCGACATCGACATCATCACCACGGGCACCGGCGCCGGGGCGCTCAAGCTGTTGCGGGAGGAACCGTGCGACTGCGTGGTGCTGGACCTGCGGCTGCCGGACATGTCCGGCTTCGAGGTGCTGGAAGAGCTGCGTGCCGATGAGAAATTGTCGGACGTGCCGGTCGTTGTGTTCACCGGCCGCGAGCTCTCGGCCGAGGAGGACGCGACGCTGCATACCATGGCGCGCAGCATCGTGGTGAAGGGGGTGGAATCGCCCGAGCGTCTGCTCGACGAAACCGCGCTCTTCCTGCACCGCATCGTCGCCGACTTGCCGCCGGAGAGGCAGCGGATGCTCGAGCGGCTCAACAGCTCGGACGAGGATCTGGTAGGCCGCACCGTGCTGCTGGTGGACGATGATGCGCGGAACATTTTTGCCCTCTCGAGCGTACTGGAGCGGCGCGGCATGCGCGTGCTCACCGCCACGACCGGAAGCGAGGCGATCGAGCTCGTCGAGTCCACCCCCGATCTCGCCATCGTGCTCATGGACATCATGATGCCCGAAATGGACGGCTATCAGACGATGCAGGTGATCAGGGCCAAGCCCAGGTTCCGGCGCTTGCCCATCGTTGCGCTCACGGCCAAGGCCATGAAGGGGGATCGCGAGAAATGCCTGGAGGCGGGCGCATCCGACTATCTCGCCAAGCCCGTGAACACCGAGCAGCTGCTCTCGGCGCTGCGCATATGGCTGCACCGGTGATTTGTAGGGCGGGCAAATCGCCGGCGTGCGGTTGCCGCGTGGGCTCGGCGCGCGCGATTTGCCCACGCGGAGAAAGAGAACGGGCGCGCCTTAGCCCACCCTACTCGAGCAGCGGAGAACACGGATGAACTCGGACTGTAGAGTAAACATCCTGTTGGTCGACGATCAGCCGGCCAAGCTCCTGAGCTACGAGACGATACTCTCCGAACTCGGCGAGAATCTGATCAAGGCCGCATCCGCCCGGGAGGCGCTGGAACTGCTCCTCAAGCATGAGATCGCGGTCATCCTGGTCGACGTCTGCATGCCGGAGCTCGACGGCTTTCAGCTGGCCGCGATGATCCGCGAGCATCCCCGGTTCCAGAAAACCGCGATCATTTTCATCTCCGCAATTCATCTCGCCGAGGTCGATCGCTTGCGCGCCTTCGAGATGGGCGCGGTCGACTACGTTCCGGTGCCGGTAACCCCCGAAGTGCTGCGCGCGAAGGTGCGCATCTTCGCCGAGCTCTACCGCAAGACCCGGCAGCTCGAAACGCTCAACGCGGAGCTCGAGCGCCGGGTGGCCGAGCGCACGACGGAATTGGAGAACTCAGCCGCGCGCCTGGTGCAGAGCGAGCAGCGCCGCAGCCTCGCGCTGGCCGCCGGCCAGATGGGATCCTGGGAGTGGGACCCGCTCGACGGCCGGTTCATCTGGGATGATGGGCAATATCGAATTTTCGGAGTGAGTCCCGCAACCTTCGATCTGACGGTTGAGAATGTCCGGGCGCTCGTTCATCCCGATGATTGGAAACATCTGCAGAATGCGATCAAACCGGCGGTGCCGAGCGCGCCCGCGCTGCAGAGCGAGTTTCGCGTCATTCGTCCCAGCGGGGAGACGCGCTGGTGCATCGGCACGGCGGTTGCCAGCATGGATGCGACCGATCACATCGTGCGCATCAGTGGCGTGACGGTGGACATCACCGAGCGCAAGGAAGCCGAGGAGCGGCAAGCGCTGCTGGCGCGCGAGGTCGATCATCGCGCGCGCAACGCGCTTGCGCTCGTGCAATCCATCGTGCGGCTAACGCGCGCCGATAACATCAAGTCCTACACCGCGGCCGTCGACGGGCGGATCGCTGCGCTCTCCCGCGCGCATACGCTGCTTGCCCAGAGCCGCTGGCAGGGCGCTGACCTTGCCCGCCTCGTGGACGAGGAGCTTGCCGCCTATCGCATCGGCGAGGCGGAAAAAGTCACCGCTTGCGGACCGGACGTATCGCTCGATCCGCGCACCGCACAGACACTTGCGCTCGCTTTGCATGAGCTTTCCACCAACGCCGCCAAATATGGCGCATTGTCCGTCCTGCCCGGACGCGTGCGGCTCGCTTGGGAACTCGGTGGAGACAATCTCATTCTGCGCTGGGTGGAGACCGGCGGGCCGGCCACGGCCCCTCCGGCCACACCCGGCTTTGGCATCAACGTGATCAGCGCCAGCATCGAGCGCCAGCTCGAGGGGGAGGCCCGGTTCGAATGGCATCCGGAAGGCCTCCATTGTACCCTTGCGGTTCCCCGCGGTGACAGAAGCGATACCGCGGTCCATTACGCCCATCGCATGATTGCGGACGACAAGTCCGTGCTGCCCATCAAGCTCGCGAGCGGCAACCGCATCCTTCTGGTCGAGGATGAAATCCTGGTCGCGATGATGATGCGCGATATCCTCGCCGATCTGGGCTTCTCCGTCGTAGGGCCATTCAGCCGGCTTTCGGACGCAATGGTTGCGGCCGTACACGACGAGATCGACGGCGGCATCATCGACATAAATTTGGGCGGAGAGTTCGTCTATCCCGTTGCCGACGTTCTGCTTGCTCGCAGCATTCCGTTTGTGTTCGTCACCGGCTATGGGGTGGAGAGCGTGGAGGCGCGCTTCCGCGCGGTGCCGATCATAAAGAAGCCGGTGCAAAAACAGGCGTTGCAGAACCTGTTTATTGCGCCCGCCGCCGGCCAGGCGTTCGAAGGCGCGCAATATGGGGCGGGGCGAAACCGCCTGCAGCGCGCGCTGGCACATTCGTAGGCCCTGTCCGCGCGCTCATTTGAATTTCAACTCGTTTCTCACGCTGGGCGCGGGGATCTCAAACCGTCTGTGCGCCGGCGAGGGGTGATTGACCTTTGAGGTCCTTCCCTCGTGCTGGAGCCGCTGATGGGCTTCATCCCACGCCGGCGGTTCGAGGGCATCCTGATTCCAGTGGGCGACTGCCGCCTCGTCGCACCATTCCAACAGACGCGGCATAACCTTACGATGCACGCCCGCGAGCATGAAGGCGCGCATGGCCGCCTCTTCGCTCCACACGGTTCGCGTCCAGAAGGTCAGATTGGCGTCGCGCAGGAGTGTAACGGCGAGATTTCCCGGAGCAAGGCTCGCTTGCCGTGCCGAACGAAACGCCTGGATGATAAAGGCCGGCAGATAACGCCACGCCCGCACGCGAAGTCGCGTAATGGATACGAACGGCATGATCAAGATGATAGGCCGCCAACCGCAATCTTGGCCACTGGCGCCGATCCGGTGGTGCATCGCGCCTATCTGCTGCCTGCTCCACTCATTGACTGTGTGAGAAAACGCCCGGCCGCCGCCGTCTGATCGAGGTGACGCGCTGGACAGCGTTTATTCCCGCATTCATATTCATGTGCATGGCCACCATGATCTCCGAGCTCTATGACGCACTCAAGGCCGCCGGCGCGCCGGAGGACAAGGCCCGCAAGGCCGCCGAAGTCGTCGCCGGTCATGAAAACCGCTTTGTCCGCGTGGAGGCCGATCTGACGTTGGTAAAGTGGATGCTTGCGTTCAACCTCGCGATGACAATCGTCATACTGACGCTCTTGCTGCGCCATTAGAGCATGATCCCGAAAAGTGGGAGCCGGTTTTCGGAAAAAGATCATGCTCAAACAAAGAAGTAGAGCGGGATGATGATTCGAAGAAAAATCATCCCGCTCTAGACGGGACTTGATGGTGCCACTCGCCGCCGCGGCAACGGGGCCGAAGACCTGGCTGCTCTATGCCTTCGCGACCACGATTCTCTGGGGTGTATGGGGCGCGTTCACCCCGCTTTCGGCGGAGCGCGGGTTTCCCGACACGCTTGTCTATTGCGTGTGGTCCCTCACCATGATCGCGCCCGCGCTCTATGCGCTCGCGCGCCAGGACTGGCGGCTCGATCACGACTGGCGGGCCCTGGCCCATGGCATGATCATCGGCTTGCTCGGGGCTGGCGGACAGATGGTGCTGTTCTATGCGCTCACCAAGGGTCCGGCCTACCTGATCTTCCCCGTGATTTCGCTCTCGCCCATCGTGACGATTGTGATGTCTTTCCTGCTGCTCGGAGAACGAACCAACGTTATAGGCATGGCCGGCATTCTGTTCGCGCTCCTCTCGCTTCCCTTGTTTGATTTCTCCCTGGAAGGCTTGAGCGAAGGCACAGGACTGGGCTGGTTCCTGCTCTCGCTGATTGTAATGGGATGCTGGGGCGTGCAGGCCTTCTTCATGAAGCTTGCCAACCGGACCATGCGCGCGGAGACCATCTTCTTCTACATGATGGTGACGGGACTGATGCTTGCGCCGGTCGCTTGGGGCATGACCGATTTCAGCGCGCCGGTGAACTGGGGCGCCGACGGCCCTTACCTTGCCGCCGCGATCCAGATCCTCAACGCCATCGGGGCGCTCACGCTCGTCTATGCCTTTCGCTACGGGCAGGCCATTGTGGTCTCGCCGCTTACCAATGCAGGCGCACCGCTGATGACCGCGGTCATCTCGTTGATTGTGATCGGCACGTTGCCCGGACGGCTCAAGCTCGTCGCGCTCGGGCTCGCGTGCGTTGCCGCGGTTCTGCTTGCACTCGCGCCGGAAGAGAAATGAAGGCGATGATCGAACGCATCGCGCGGCACAAGGCCGGAGAGCCGTGCGGCATCTTTTCCGTGTGTTCCGCGCATCCGCTTGTGATTGAAGCAGCCCTCGTTCACGCCGCCCGGCACGAGGTTCCGTTCGCGCTGATTGAGGCGACGTCGAACCAGGTCAATCAGGACGGCGGCTATACCAGCATGAAGCCCGCGGAGTTCTGCGATTTCGTCACTCGCATTGCAAATCGGACAGGCCTTTCGCCGGACCAGGTTGTCTTTGGCGGAGATCACCTTGGCCCGAATCCATGGCAGACGCTGCCGGCAGACGAAGCGATGGCGCGCGCTGATGTGATGATCGAAGAGTACGTCAGCGCCGGCTTCCGCAAGATCCATCTCGACTGCTCCATGGCGTGCGCGGACGACAAGCCGCCGCTGAACGACGAGATCATCGCATCGCGCGCCGCGCGGCTGTGCGCCGTGGCCGAACGTGTCAATGGCCGCGCCGGAGGGGAGCCCCCGGTCTATGTCATCGGAACCGAGGTGCCGGTGCCGGGCGGGGCTGCGGAAGAGCTCGCAAGCCTCGCAATCACCACGCCGCAAGCAGCGCGCGCAACGATCGAGACCCATCGCAGGGTCTTTGCGCAATCCGGCCTCGCCGCGGCGTGGCCGCGGGTGATTGCCGCCGTCGTTCAGCCCGGCGTCGAGTTCGATCACCGCAAGGTCGTCGCTTACGAGCCCGAAAAGACGCGTGCGCTCAGCCGCATGATCGAGCAGTATGACCGCCTGGTCTTCGAAGCTCATTCCACGGACTACCAGACACGAGCGTCGCTCGGGTCATTGGTGCGGGATCATTTCGCGATCCTCAAAGTCGGCCCCGCTCTCACCTTTGCACTGCGCGAGGCGCTCTGGGCGCTGGATGCCATCGAGCGCGAATGGATCGAACCTTCATGCCTTTC
>CATPCO010000415.1 GCA_955652925.1 uncultured Xanthobacteraceae bacterium
CGCAAACGACCGCTCGCTGCCGCGCGGCGCCTCTCGTGTTTCGGTCTCGCTCGTCCCATCCCGGAAATGCATTTCGACCCGCACCTTGTGGCGGAACGCGGCGCCCAGCGCAGTGATCTCAGGGTCGTGCACGACCTTCACCCTGCGCGAAAGCGCGATGCGCGTGCGATCCTCCACGGCTTCCGGTTTGAATTGGTCGACGAACACATCGCCTTCGAGTAACAGCGTTGCTACGCAGAACGGCAGGTTGAGCTGAGCGGATGTCAAACCATGCGGCTGGTAGGGCCATCCGACGTGGTCGACCGTCACCTGCGAGCCGTGCACCACGATCGCCTCGACCTCCTCGTGCTTGAAGGGGCGCCGTTTCGCAATATCGCGGATCGCATCGAGGGTGGTGTGGTTGCTGCCGACGCAGGAATAAAACTTGAGCGAGACGTTCATGGTCTCGAAACGCTCTTCCAGCCCCGCGCTCAGCGCGTCGAGATCAAACCGGTCCTGCGAGCGGGAAAAGGTCGTGCAGAAGCCGCCGTAGGGCGCTTCAAAAACATTCATGATGCCGGTAAATCCTTCGCGCGCGAGCAGCGTGCCGTAAAGCCCGCTCTGGGCTGCGCGACCGGCGTGCATGCGTTTGACCATCGCGCCGTACTGCGCCGCCATGAGGCCTGCCGCTTGCGTGCCGGCGATGCCGAGCGCGTGCACGGTCTGCGGCGCAGAAAGGCGCAAGGCGCGGGCGGCTCCGGCGGCGGCGGAAAAGACCCCCAGCGTGGCGCCCGAATGCCAGCCCTGGCCGATATGCTCCTGCCCCATGCACTTTCCCACGCGCGGGCCGACCTCGTAGCCGGCGACGGCGGCAGTGAGAAATTCGCGCCCGCTCACGCTCGCATGGCTCTCTGCAACCGCGATCAGGGGAGGCAGCGTCACCGCGCCCACGTGCAGCACGCCCTCGCGGTGTACATCGTCAAGCTCGAAGCCTTGCACCTGGGTGCCGTTGACCAGCGCGGCGTGCGCAGAACAAAGACGCCGCGTCGTGCCCCACACGGAGGTGGTGCGTGTTCGATCGATCCTGGTGAGTGTATCGCTCAGGATACGGCACCATTGCAGACTTGCGCCGTAAATGGCGCAACCCAGAGCATCCAGAATCAGAAGCTTGATGCGCTCGCGCACTTCGCGGGGAATGCGCTCGTAAGCGAGCGAGGAGACGAACTCGGCAATCCGGCGCGTGTGGGGGTTATCCGCGCTCGCATGCTCGGTCATTGCAGGCCGATCCAGTCGAGGCTCGATTCACTTTCGAGGTTCGCCAGCCGCTCGAACATCGTGCACATGAGATCCGGCTGGCAATGGCGTGTGAGCAACAGAAATTTCTCCCGCAGCTCGCCGCTGTCGAGAGGCAGTTCCGGCGTGCCCTTGAATTGCGCCACGGTACGCTTCAACACGCGCCCGTCGTGCAATGTCACGCTGATGTTGGCGGCGAGAGCCGTGGAGCGCTCCTCGGCAACGCTTATGGTCACCCGCCGGGCGAGCTCCCTGATCTGTGCGTCGGCCAACGCAGTCTCGTCGAACGAGCGAGGGTCGCGTGGATTGCGGCAATGCGCGAGCGCCACGCAAAACGGAATGCTGTACTGCGCCATCATGATGTCAGCAGGGGAGGGGATGTTGTTCACCCCGGCCATCTTCTCGCTGCCGCCGACGTGAATCGAGGCGACATCGTCAGCGCCATAGCCGTGCTCGGCGCGCAGGTCCAAAATCGCCTGCACCGAGGTATGTGCGCTGATATGGCAGGGAAAGCGCTTGAGCGTGATGGAGCGGGTCGCGTAGCTCTTGCCGAGCTCACACGTGAGCTCGGCCGCATCGAATTCGCTGTCGCAGAACACCCGCAGGAACCCGAACTCGCCTTCCAGCACGCTGGCTGGGCCGTTGAAGCCGTCAGCCGCCAAGTGAGCCGCGAGCACGCCGCTTTCAGCCGCGCGGCCAAGATGCAGTCGTTTGACCATGGCGCCGTTGCCGGCGCGCGCGAATTCGAGCAAGCCGCAGGCAAGCGAGCCCGCAATCCCGAGCGCGTTGCGCATCCCGCCGGCATCGAGCCCCAGCAGCCGGGCGCAGGCGACCGCTGCCCCGAATGGGCCCGTGGTGCCCGGCGCATGAAAGCCGCGGCTCTCGTTCCTGTGGTGCGTCGCTCGTCCGATACGGATCATCACCTCGGCGCCCGCAATGACCGCGCCAATCAGAGCCTCGCCGTCCAAGGCGCGCTCCTGCGCGACCGCCAGCGCCGGTGCCAGCAGGGTCGCGCCCGGGTGAACCCCCGTATTAGGCCAGGTCAGATTGTCCATCTCGAAGGCGTGCGCAATGGCGCCGTTGGCGAGCGCCGCCGCGGGTGCGTTGAGGCGTGCCCCGCCGGGGCCGAGAACGCGGCTCTTGCCAGTGCCGCCGTATTTCTCGGCGTAGCGGGCAATCATGCGGCTCCACGGCTGTTCGTAGCCGCAGATGATCACCGCAATGGTGTCGGCGATGCATTGCTTGGCACGCGCGATCACGTCTGCTGGAATATCCTCGTACCGCAGCTCTGCGGCGTATTGCGCCAGGAGCTCGGTTTCTTTCGCCATCCGCCGTCAGCTCCCGTGAGGCTCCGCTCGCTGCGCGATTGCGGGCGCAGCCATTTTAGTTCGCCTACGACCGCGCGGCGATACCGAGAATCTGGCGCGACTCCGAAGGCGTGGCAACGCTATCGCCGAGGATTTCGATAATCTTTGCTGCCTTCTCGACCAGCGCGGCATTGCTGGGCGCGAGCTTGCCTTTTTCGAGGTAGAGGTTGTCCTCAAGCCCGACCCGCGGGTGCCCTCCCAAGAGCACAGCCTGCGCGGCCATCGGAAACTGGTGCAGCGAGATCCCGAAGGCAAACCAGGGTGAATTCGCGGGGAGAAGCGACCGCATATAGCTCATAGCCTCCGGGCTCGCAGGCTGCGCCCACGAAATGCCGAGACAGATCTGGAACATTCCCGGGGGTTTCACATGCCCGTTCTCGATCATTCGCTTGGCCAGCAGAAGGTGCCCGGCCTCGAACACTTCAAGCTCCGGCAACACGCCAGTATCCCGGATCGCCACCGCCATGGCCTGCAAATGCGTGGGCGTATTGACGAAGACCTGCGGCCCCATATTCATGCTGCCCATATCGAGACTGCAGATATCCGGCTTGAGCTCGACCACGTGCCGCACGCGCTCGGCTGGTAATTTCATGGTCGTCCCCGGGCCGGGCTTTTGGGGGTTTTCCTCGTCTGGCACGAAGCGTGCGCCCGGTCCTGTGGTCAGATTGATGAGAACATCTCTCCCGCTTGATCTGATCCGGTCGACGACCTCGCGGTAGAGGGCAACATCCATGCTGGGCCGCGTGGTCGCGGGATCGCGGACATGGATATGGACGATGGCAGCGCCGGCCTTGGCGGCATCGATTGCTGACTGGGCGATCTGTTGCGGTGTCACCGGGACTGCGGGATTGCGGGCGGGCGTGTCGGCCGAGCCGGTGACCGCACATGAGATCATGACCTTGCGCTGCATAATGCCTCTCCTTTGCACTCTCGCTCGGCGAAACCCAGCGGGCCGTGTGAGTGCCGGGCCGCGGATCAATTTCAACAGGGGTTCACGACTCTTTCACATTTCGCAAGAATAAGCCGCCGGACAACGGGCCTAGCTGGGCCTAGCTTGCCACGAATTGTGCACTGCGCTAAGGCAGGGCATCCCTTCCTTCCCCCGCTCGAAGGCATCCTGGGCCGGTCGATGGGCGCCCATCGCGACTTTGGCCATGACGTGGCGGAGCGAGATCAATCATGAGCGCGTTGCTGCCGTACTATCTGCCGCTCGTGATCTTCATTGCGGTCGCCTTCGTCATCAGCGTTGTGCTCCTCGTGGTGCCGTTTGTGATCGCTTACAAGCAGCCGGACCCGGAGAAGCTCTCCGCCTATGAGTGCGGCTTCAATGCTTTCGACGATGCGCGCATGAAATTTGACGTGCGTTATTATCTCGTCGCCATTCTGTTCATCGTCTTCGATCTGGAAGTGAGCTTCCTGTTTCCCTGGGCGGTCGCCTTCGGGGATCTTGGGTTCTATGGCTATTGTTCCATGATGATCTTTCTTGGCGTTCTGACCGTGGGGTTCATATATGAATGGCGGAAAGGAGCGCTCGAATGGAATTAGAGACTGCGGCCGTCGCGCCGAGCGCGAGGAGAATACTCGATCCAAGCACGGGCAAGCCCGTCGGCGCGGATGATCCTTTCTTTACCGGTTTGAACCATCAGCTCTCGGACAAGGGTTTCCTCGTCACCGCCGCCGCCGACCTCATCATCTGGGCGCGCACTGGCTCGCTGATGTGGATGACGTTCGGGCTTGCCTGCTGCGCCATCGAGATGATGCAAATGTCGATGCCGCGCTACGACGCGGAGCGCTTCGGGTTTGCCCCGCGCGCGTCTCCCCGCCAGTCGGACGTCATGATCGTGGCCGGGACGCTGACCAACAAGATGGCCCCGGCATTGCGCAAGGTCTACGATCAGATGCCGGAGCCTCGGTACGTGATCTCGATGGGCTCGTGCGCCAATGGCGGCGGCTATTATCACTATTCCTACTCCGTCGTGCGCGGCTGCGATCGCATCGTGCCGGTCGACATCTACGTCCCGGGCTGCCCGCCCACGGCCGAAGCGCTGCTCTACGGCGTGCTGTTGCTGCAGAGGAAGATTCGCCGGGTCGGCACCATCGAGCGCTGATGGAATTTCAGGCCATGCATGAAAAGCTCGATCAGCTCGGCGCAGCTGTTAGCGGCGCGTTGGGCGGTTGCGTCCTCGACCATCATGTCGCCAACGGGGAGCTCACGCTGCGGGTGAACGCCGCTGATATTGTCAAGGTGGCGACTTTTTTGCGCGACGATGAACGCTGCCTGTTCTGGTGCATCATCGACATCACGGCTGTCGATTGGCCGGCACGCGAGCGCCGCTTCGACGTCGTTTATCATTTCCTGTCGCCCAAGCTCAATCAGCGCATCCGAGTCAAGGTCGAAGTGGACGAGCACACCGCTGTCCCTTCGATCGTTGCGGTCTTCCCCGGTGCGAACTGGTTCGAGCGCGAGACCTTCGACCTCTACGGCATCATGTTTGCCGGTCATCCCGACATGCGCCGACTGTTGACCGACTATGGCTTCGAGGGCCATCCGCTGCGCAAGGATTTTCCGCTGACCGGATTTGTGGAGGTTCGCTACGACGACGAGCAGAAACGAGTGATCTACGAGCCCGTGCAATTGACCCAGGAATTCCGCACCTTCGATTTCCTCTCGCCGTGGGAGGGCTACGCCCTGCCGGGGGATGAAAAAGCCAAAGCGAGCGAATAGTTACCCATGGCCGAGCCAGCATACCGCAACTTCACCATGAATTTCGGGCCGCAGCATCCGGCGGCTCACGGTGTGTTGCGCCTCGTGCTCGAGCTGGACGGGGAAGTGGTCGAGCGGGTCGACCCGCATATCGGTCTTCTGCATCGTGGTACCGAGAAGCTGATCGAAGCCAAGACCTATCTGCAGGCAATCCCCTATTTCGATCGCCTCGATTACGTCGCGCCGATAAACCAGGAGCATGCCTTTTGCCTCGCCGCGGAGCGGCTTTTGCGCCTTGATATTCCCAAGCGTGCGCAACTCATCCGCGTGCTTTACTGCGAGATCGGGCGGCTGCTTTCGCATCTCCTCAACGTGACGACACAGGCGATGGATGTGGGCGCGCTCACCCCGCCGCTTTGGGGCTTCGAAGAACGCGAGAAGCTCATGGGGTTTTATGAGCGTGCGTCAGGCAGCCGCATGCATGCGAATTATTTCCGCGTGGGCGGAGTACATCAGGATTTGCCGGCAAAGCTCATTGATGACATCTGGGCATTTTGCGATCCGTTCCTGAAAGTGTGCGACGACATCGAGGACCTGCTCACGGAGAATCGCATCTTCAAGCAGCGCAACGTCGACATCGGCGTGGTCAGTCTGGCCGACGCCTGGACCTGGGGCTTTTCCGGCGTGATGGTGCGAGGATCGGGTGCCGCCTGGGATTTGCGCAAGGCGCAGCCCTATGAATGCTATGCCGAGTTGAACTTCGATATCCCGATCGGCAAGCACGGGGACAATTACGACCGGTACTGCATTCGCATGGAGGAAATGCGCCAGGCGACAGGGATCATGAAGCAATGCCTGGAGAAGCTGCGCTCGCCTGAAGGCGAAGGGCCGGTCTGCGTTCTTGACAACAAAATCGTTCCGCCGAAACGCGCTGAGATGAAGCGCTCGATGGAAGCGCTCATTCATCATTTTAAGCTCTATACCGAGGGCTTCCACGTTCCCGCCGGTGAAGTGTATGCCGCGGTTGAGGCACCCAAGGGCGAGTTCGGCGTCTATCTTGTCGCCGACGGCAGCAACAAGCCGTACAGATGCAAGATCAGAGCACCCAGCTTCGCGCATCTCCAGGCAATGGACTTTCTCTCCCGGGGCCACATGCTTGCCGATGTGGCCGCAATCCTCGGCTCGTTGGACATCGTGTTCGGGGAGGTGGACCGGTGAACAGGGAGGCAATAGCGAATAGCGGACGGCGAATGGTCAAGCACCGAAAATTGGTTTTTGATCCGCTCGCGCGCTATTCGCTATCCGCTACTCACTATTCGCCATCTGCTATGCGCTATTCGTTATTCGCTGCTTGCGGGGTCGCCTGATGGCCGTCCGCCGCCTCGCCGAACCGGCGCTCCAGCCCGAGAGCTTCGCCTTCAGCCCCGAGAATCTCGAATGGGCAAGGCGGGAGATCACAAAATATCCGCAAGGGCGTCAACACTCCGCGATCATTCCACTTCTATGGCGTGCACAGGAGCAGGCCGGAGGCTGGCTGCCGCAGAAAGCGATTGAGCACGTGGCGCAACTGCTCGACATGCCCAAGATACGGGCACTCGAAGTGGCGACCTTCTACACCATGTTCAATCTCGCGCCGGTCGGGAAATTCCACGTTCAGGTGTGCGGGACCACGCCATGCGCGCTGCGCGGGGCCGATCAGTTGATCGCGCTTTGTCGACGCAGACTTGGCGAGCAGCTCCACGTCACCTTCAACGGGACCTTCTCCTGGATCGAGGTGGAATGCCTTGGTGCCTGCGTGAATGCGCCCGCGGTGCAGATCAATTACGACTATTATGAAGATCTCACACCTGAAAGCTTGACCCGAATCCTTGATGATCTTGCAGCCGGCAAAGAGGTCAAGCCGGGGCCGCAGGTCGATCGCCAACTCTCTGCGCCCATTGGGGGGCCAACGACGTTGACCGATCCCGAGCTCTATGCGCCGGCAAACTCACCCTCTCACGGGCAGAAATGATGCTCAGCGACCGAGACCGTGTTTTCAAGAACCTCTATGGCCTCTACGACTGGGGGCTTGATGGCGCGCGCGCACGCGGAGCCTGGGACCGCACCAAAGTGATTCTGGAGAAAGGGCGCGATTGGATCATCAATGAAGTAAAGGCTTCGGGATTGCGCGGGCGCGGCGGCGCAGGATTTCCGACTGGGCTGAAATGGTCGTTCATGCCCAAGCAGTCCGACGGACGGCCGCATTACCTCGTGGTCAACGCCGACGAGTCCGAACCCGGCACCTGCAAGGACCGCGACATCATGCGGCACGAACCTCATCTCCTGATCGAGGGCTGCCTGATCGCCGGCTTCGCCATGAATGCCAACACCGCCTACATCTATATTCGCGGGGAATTCGTGCGCGAGCGCGAGCGCCTGCAGGCCGCGATCGATCAGGCCTATGAGGCTCGTCTCATCGGCAAGGACAACATCCACGGCTTTCCCTTCGACCTTGTCCTCCATCACGGCGCGGGCGCCTATATTTGCGGCGAGGAGACGGCGCTGCTTGAAAGTCTCGAGGGGAAGAAAGGTGAGCCGCGGTTGAAGCCGCCGTTCCCGGCAAACGTCGGGCTCTATGGTTGTCCCACGACGGTCAACAATGTCGAGTCGATCGCGGTTGTCCCCGATATCGTCAGGCGCGGTGCGGCATGGTTTGCCGGTATCGGACGGCCGAACAACACCGGCACCAAGGTGTTCTGCATTTCAGGCCACGTGCAAAAGCCCTGCAATGTCGAAGAGGCGATGGGCATTCCTTTGCGCGAGCTCATTGATACCCATGCGGGCGGCGTGCGGGGCGGGTGGGACAACCTGCTCGCCGTGATTCCGGGTGGCTCATCCATGCCGCTGATCCCGGCGCACGAGTGCGACCGGCTCCTGATGGATTTCGACGGCGCCCGCGAGCTCAAATCCGCGCTCGGCACCGCGGCAGTAATCGTGATGGACAAATCGACCGATATCGTCGCGGCCATGGCGCGCATTTCTTATTTCTATAAGCATGAGAGCTGCGGCCAGTGCACCCCATGCCGCGAGGGTATGGGATGGATGTGGCGCGTACTCATGCGCATGGCGGAAGGCCGCGCGCACAAGCGCGAGATCGACATGCTGATGGAAGTCACGACCCAGATCGAGGGCCATACAATCTGTGCATTTGGCGATGGCGCTGCCTGGCCGGTACAGGGACTGCTGCGCCATTTCCGCCACGAGATCGAGCGGCGCATCGATGTCTATACAGCGAACCCGCACCCGGAGCCGGTTCAAGTCGCGGCGGAGTAGGGCATGTCCAAGCTCGTTGTCGACGGCAAAGAGATCGAAGTTCCGCCGGAATACACGCTGCTGCAAGCCTGCGAGGCGGCCGGCGCGGAAATTCCGCGATTCTGCTTCCACGAGCGGCTCTCGATTGCAGGCAATTGCCGCATGTGCCTGGTGGAGCTCAAGGGCTCGCCCAAACCGATTGCGTCGTGCGCATGGGCAGTGCGGGACTGCCGGCCGGGTCCCAATGGCGAGCCGCCGGAGGTGCACACCAAAAGCGCCATGGTGCGCAAGGCGCGCGAAGGGGTGATGGAATTTCTCCTGATCAATCACCCGCTCGACTGCCCTATCTGCGATCAGGGGGGCGAATGCGACCTCCAGGACCAGGCCATGGCCTATGGGATCGACGCGAGCCGCTATCGCGAGAACAAGCGCGCGGTCGAGGACAAGTATGTCGGCGCGCTCGTCAAGACGATCATGAACCGGTGCATCCACTGCACCCGTTGCGTGCGGTTCATGACCGAGGTCGCCGGCGTGCCCGAGCTGGGTGCCATCGGCCGCGGCGAGGACATGGAGATCACGACCTATCTTGAGCAGGCCATGATATCCGAGCTCCAGGGCAATGTCGTCGACCTTTGCCCCGTCGGCGCGTTGACCTCAAAGCCGTATGCGTTCGCTGCCCGGCCCTGGGAGCTCAACAAGACCGAATCCATTGACGTTATGGACGCCGTCGGATCGGCCATTCGCATCGACACCCGCGGACGCGAGGTCATGCGCATCCTGCCCCGCGTCAATGACGAAGTGAATGAAGAATGGATTTCGGACAAGACCCGGCACGTCGTTGATGGGCTACGGACGCAGCGCCTCGATCAGCCCTATATCCGCGAGAGCGGCCGTTTACGCCCGGCCTCGTGGCATGCTGCCTTTGAGGCCATTGCGGCGAGCGTCAAGCCGGCGGCGCCGGAGCGCATCGGCGCAATCGTAGGCGATCTCGCGGCGGTCGAGGAGACCTACGCATTAAAGGATCTGCTCACTCGGCTTGGCGTGCGCAATCTCGACTGCCGGCAGGATGGCGCCATGCTCGACCCGAGCTGGGGCAGGGCAACCTACCTGTTTAATGCCGCAATTGCCGGCATTGAGAAAGCCGACGCGCTCCTTCTCGTCGGCTCGAACCCGCGCCGCGAGGCAGCCGTGCTCAATGCGCGCATCCGCAAGCGCTGGCGCGCGGGCAATTTCCCCGTCGCAGTGATCGGAGAGCGTGCAGACCTCACCTATTCGCACGAGCATCTAGGAGCTGGTCCCGAGGCGCTGGCCGACATTGCAAGCGGCGCCCACGCATTTGCCTCGGTGCTCAAGAAGTCGCAGCACCCCCTGGTGCTTGTCGGCATGGGCGCACTCGCGCGTCCTGACGGCGCGGCGATTGCCTCACTGGCCGCGCAGATCGCAACCACGAGCGGAGCCACTGACTGGAACGGCTATTGCATCCTGCACACCGCCGCATCGCGAGTGGGCGCACTCGATGTCGGCTTTGTGCCCGGGCCTGGCGGTCACAGCGCGCAGGAAATGGCAGAGTCCGGCGTCCTTGACGCGGTGTTTCTCCTCGGCGCCGATGAAATCGATATCTCTCCGGGTACCTTTGTCGTCTATATCGGCACCCACGGCGATCAGGGCGCACAACGCGCTGATGTCATTTTGCCCGGTGCCGCCTACCCGGAGAAGTCAGGGCTTTATGTAAACACCGAAGGCCGTGTGCAAATCCCCGCGCGTGCCTCCTTCCCTCCCGGCGACGCGCGCGAGGATTGGGCGATCTTGCGCGCGCTCTCCGATGTGCTCGGGCAACGGTTGCCGTACGATTCGCTCCCCGCGCTCCGGCGGGCGCTGTTCAAGGCCCATCCGCATCTTGCGCGCATCGACCAGATTACGCCCGGTGCCCGCTCGCAAGTCGTTGCTCTCGCAGGGCGTGGCGGCGCGCCGGACCGCACTCCATTTAGTCCGGCCATCGACGATTTCTATTTTACCAACCCGATCGCGCGCGCCTCCGCAATCATGGCTGAGTGCTCCGCCATCGCCGAGAGCGCTGGCGAGCATGCGCTGCGCGCCGCGGAGTAAGTGATCGCATGCCTGAGTTGTTTACCAACTATATCTGGCCGGTGATCATCATTGTGGCGCAGAGCGTGCTTTTGCTCGTCCTGTTGCTGATCGTAACCGCTTTTGTACTTTACGCCGACCGCAAGATCTGGGCCGCGGTGCAGATACGTCGCGGTCCGAACGTGGTCGGACCATGGGGGCTGCTGCAGTCGTTCGCCGACCTCTTCAAATTCGTCTTCAAAGAACCAATCATTCCATCGAGCGCCAACAAGGGCGTCTTTCTGCTTGCTCCCCTCGTGACCGCCGGCCTTGCGCTCTCCGCTTGGGCGGTGATCCCGGTCACCGCCGATTGGGAGATCGCTGATCTCAATGTCGGTGTTCTTTACATCTTCGCCATCTCATCGCTGATGGTCTACGGCGTGGTGATGGCGGGCTGGTCCTCCAACTCGAAATATCCGTTCCTCGCCGCGCTGCGATCGGCCGCACAGATGGTGTCCTACGAAGTCTCGATCGGATTCGTCCTCATCACCGTTCTGCTCTGCGCCGGTTCGCTCAATCTCTCGGCCATCGTGGAGGCTCAGGCGAGCCCCACCTGGGGAATGTTCGCTTGGTACTGGCTTCGGCTATTGCCGATGTTTGTCGTCTTCTTCATATCGGGGCTCGCCGAGACAAACCGTCCGCCGTTTGACCTGGTTGAGGCGGAATCCGAGCTGGTTGCGGGCTACGCGGTCGAGTATTCCGCTACCCCATTCCTTCTGTTCTTTCTGGGCGAGTACATCGCGATTCTCACCATCTGCGCCATGACGACGATCTTGTTTCTCGGCGGCTGGCTGCCGCCGTTTGGGGTCATCCCGTTCACCTGGATCCCGGGAGTGATCTGGTTCGTGCTCAAGTGCCTGTTCGTATTCTTCATGTTCGCGCTCGTTAAAGCGGTTGTTCCGCGTTACCGCTACGATCAGCTGATGCGGTTGGGCTGGAAGGTGTTTCTGCCCCTTTCTCTCGCTATGGTTGCTGTCGTCGGCGGCGTCGTGCAATTCTGGGACTATGCAGGGCTCGCGGCAAAATGAACGTGAGGCGAAGTGAGCGATCTTTCGCTCGCGGGGATAGCGGGGGCGTGCATAGGCATAGTCGCTGCGGCTTTTGCGTATGGGCCGTTGGTCCGCACCGTCGAACGCTGGCTTCGAG
>CATPCO010000416.1 GCA_955652925.1 uncultured Xanthobacteraceae bacterium
AGGGGCACGACCTCCAAGGACTACCGCGATTACGACACGTCTATGCGGAAGCTGCGCTAGTTCACCTTGGACGGCCAGATCGAATCGGGCGGCGCCTGGGTCGGCACGCCCGACGAGATCAAGGTCATCATCGCCCGCGTGCTCAAATCGATCGGCAAGTTCGAGCACGCCTCGCTGCAGATCAACTTCGGCAGCATCGATTTTCGCCACGCGCAAGAGTCCATGCGTCTGTTCGCGGCCGAGGTCATGCCGGAATTTGCCGACACAGAAGAGGCCACTCCGGCGGCAAGACTCGCGCAGGCACGTTAGTCGGGCCGCTGTTTTGCAGCAGCGAGCTCAAAGCCTATGTCAACGGATGGAGATTCGTTCGCTGCGCAATCGAGATCAGGAAGGAGAGAACAATGCGCCAGATCGGTCATTTCATCGACGGCAAGGCGGCGGCAGGCGGGTCCGGCCGCAGCGGCGACGTGTTCAATCCCAATACCGGTGAGGTTCAGGCCAAGGTCGCATTTGCGAGCAAAGCCGAAGTCGAACGCGCCATTGCGAGCGCCGAAGCGGCCCAGCCGGCCTGGGCGGCCACCAATCCGCAGCGCCGCGCCCGCGTGCTCTTGAGGTTTCTTGAGCTGGCGCAGAAGGAGGCAAATGAGCTGGCACAGCTGTTGTCGTCCGAGCATGGCAAGACCATCGCCGACTCGAAGGGCGATATCCAACGCGGTCTCGAAGTCGTGGAGTTTGCCTGCGGAATCCCCCACCTTTTGAAGGGCGAGTTCAGCGAGAGCGCCGGTCCTGGGATTGATCTGTTTTCGCTACGCCAGCCGCTCGGCGTCGTCGCCGGGATCACGCCTTTCAATTTCCCCGCGATGATCCCGATGTGGAAATTCGCGCCTGCGCTCGCCTGCGGCAACGCCTTCGTGCTCAAGCCCTCGGAGCGCGATCCCTCCGTCCCCATGCGGCTCGCCGAGCTTCTGATTGAGGCGGGACTTCCCGCGGGCGTTCTCAACGTGGTCAACGGAGACAAGGAGGCTGTCGACGCGCTGCTCACGGATGCGCGCGTCAAGGCGATAGGCTTCGTCGGCTCCTCCGCCATCGCCGAATACATCTACACGACCGGATGCGCGCACGGAAAGCGTGTGCAGTGCTTTGGCGGCGCCAAGAACCATATGGTGGTGATGCCCGACGCCGACATGGACCAGGCAGTGGATGCGCTTATCGGGGCGGGCTATGGATCGGGCGGCGAGCGCTGCATGGCGGTTTCAGTTGCCGTCCCGGTCGGTAAAAAGACCGCGGATGTCCTGATGGACAAGCTCATTCCGCGTGTGGAGAGCCTCAAGATCGGTCCATCGACAGATACCCAGGCCGACTATGGCCCCCTCGTCACCAAGATGCATCTCGACAAGGTCAGGACATACGTCGATCTCGGGATCAAGGAAGGCGCCAAGCTCCGCGTCGACGGGCGCAATTTCAAGCTGCAGGGATATGAGAACGGCTTCTTCATGGGCGGATGCCTGTTCGACGACGTGCAGCCCCATATGCGCATTTACAAGGAGGAGATTTTCGGCCCGGTCCTCTCCGTGGTGCGTGCCGAGGATTACGAAGAGGCGCTGCGGCTTCCCTCCGAGCACGAATACGGAAATGGAGTGGCCATCTTCACGCGGGACGGCGATACCGCACGTGATTTCACCAGCCGCGTGAATGTCGGGATGGTCGGGGTCAATTTCGCGATCCCGGTGCCGCTGGCTTATTACACCTTCGGAGGATGGAAGCGGTCCGGCTTCGGAGACTTGAACCAGCATGGGCCGGACGCCGTGCGCTTCTACACTAAGACGAAAACCGTGACGTCGCGCTGGCCTTCCGGCCGCAAGGAGGGTGCCGACTTCGTCATCCCGACGATGAAATGATTATCCGACGCAGGTGCGATTGCCGCCCGCATCGGTTTCGCCGGTGCGGCCGCACTGGCAGCGCGGCTGCCGGCTCGCCGCGGAAACGGTGACGCTGGTGATGCGGTTCTTCTTCACGTCGATCGTGCAAAGCAGGGCGAGATAGCCGCCCTCCCCGTCGGTCTGCAATTTGCTCAATCCGACTTTTTGGCGCAGCAGGGCGTTGCCGTTGCGCGGCGGGTCGAGGCGCACGGAATCGAGATAGAGCGCAAGGGCGGCAGACGAGGGAAGCGCCTTGATCTCGATATAGCCGACGCTGTTGTCCAGGTTGCAGCCGGCAAGCGCGAGCGCCAGCGCAATGCCGGCCGGCGCCCGCATTTTCAGGCTCCCGGTGTCTTTATCGCAGTCAGCAGTTTTTTCAGCTTGTCGGAGGCGTCGCGGATGCCATCGGTGAGGCCGTGAATGACCTCGATCGCTCTTTGGTGCTCCTGGATTTGAAGCAGCTCATCGATGAAGTCTTCATTGGTTTGCAGCTTGCGTAACAGCTCCGCGAACTCCTTGCGGGCGCCTTCGAGCTCCTTGATCGCGTCATCAGTGGCGGCCTTGAGCTCGCGCCAGCGCCCGATCAGGAATTGCCGGTCTTCCTCTTTGTAACGGGTTTCGGTTTCGAGCGCTTTGAGCTTCTCGTCGGCGCGGCGCAGAGCCTTGGTGCCGAGGCTCCAGACCATGCCGTTGTCCGCCACCGCTGCGAGCAGCCTTCCCACGTACTCGCGCAGTTCCTCGATTTCCTTGCGTGCGGCCTCGGCGCTGTTGAGGCGATCAATGGTTTGTGCGCTGTCCTCGAATTTCTTGCTCAGATCGGCGAACGTGCGCTTGAGCTCGCTCAGCTGTTTCGAGAACTCCTCATCCGCCGTGCGCAGTTCGGGCTTGTCGGACTGCGCAAGACCCGCGGTCGAGCCAAAAGCGAGGACGCATCCCAGCAGAGCAGCCCAAAACAGCCCGGGAATACGCGTGACATTGCAGGGAGCCGATCCAATCACAGCACAAACTCCGACCAACGGATAACCTGTTGATTTTTTGGTTACACCCGTGACGGAAATGTGGCAAGGGTTCGCGGTAAATGCTGGAAGGCCACGTCATCATCCCTGCATAGCGAGCGGAAACTCGGATGTCCGAATATCAACTGTATTGCTTCGCCCAATCCGGCAATGCTTACCGCGCCGCATTGATGCTCAATCTGATCGGCGCGGACTGGGAGCCCGTTTTCGTGGATTTCTTCGCCAAGGGCCAACCGCGCACGCCGGAGTTCCGCGCCAATGTCAACGAAATGGGCGAGGTGCCGGTCCTGGTGCATGGAGCCAAAAAGCTCAGCCAGTCCGGCGTCATCCTCACTTATCTGGCAGAACGGTCGGGGAAATTTCAGCCGAATGGGGAGGACGAACGGCTCGAGGCGCTGCGGTGGATCATCTTCGATAATCAGAAGGTCAACGGCTTTCTCGGCCCGTATCGCTTTCTGCGCACCTTGGCGAGGCCGCCGGGCGATCCGGCTGTGCTCGCGTTCCTCAAAGGCCGGCTCGACAACAACATCGCCATTGTCGACAAACGGCTCTCGACGCAGCCCTTCGTCCTCGGTTCACGCCCGACCATCGCGGACCTTTCGTTGGTCGCCTACCTCTACTATCCGGCGGATGAATTCGGCTTCGATATCGCGCAAGAGCACAAGAACATCGGCGCATGGCTCGGGCGGATGAGGGCACTGCCGGGCTGGAAGCATCCCTACGATCTCATGCCGGGCCATCCCCTGCCCGGACGATGAGTCGGGACCCGCGGGTCCATTCTTCAAAAAGGCTTTTGCCTTAGCCCGTCAACGCCGCCACTCCCGCACTGGCGATCTTTTCGTCGTCCTGGGATTGCACGCCCGAGACTCCGATCGCGCCGACACATTCACCTTGATAGAGGATCGGGACACCGCCCCAGATCGCGAGCCCCGCCGGAAAATTCAGAAATGCGGGGCGCTCCTTCACGCGCTCCTCCCATAACTTGGTCGGCTGGCGTGTGAGTGCCGCGGTACGCGCTTTCCCGAGGGCAACTTCAGCCGTCGTTGGCCCCGCTCCGTCCAATCGCTCGAGTAATAGAGGGATTGCTGCATCATCGACGATGACAATCGAAACCTTCCAGTTGTTCTTCTGCGCCTCGGCCTTGCAGGCGGCCATCATCTTGTGGGCGTCCTCGGAGGTCAGAGCGTGTTTGGTACGCATAGCGTCTCCCGATCAGGTTGCTTGCGTTCAATTCAGCCGCGCCGGTCTATCGGGATCCTCGTGCTGTTCGGGATGGCCAGGCGAGAGTGACGGCGACTCGCTTGCCATGGTCGCACGCGCCCCTGCGCGCGCGGAGGCTTGTTGCGCGGCGGTCTCGTCCTTGCGCGCATAATCGCGATAGGACAACCAGCCGAATGGAAGGCTTCCGAGATAGAGCACCGTGCCGATCGTGAGCACCACCCAGGGATAGGCGACGAGCAGCGCAAAGAACACAACGACAGCAACGAAGACCGGCAGCACCATCTCCGGCGCGACACGCTTTCCCATACGCTTGCCCGAAAACACCGGCAATCGCGACACCATCAGGAAGGCGATGGCAAGCGTATAGACCAGGGTTATCGGCGCCGTGACCGAAAAGCGCGGCAGGCCGAGGAAATCCATGTAGATGGGCAGAAGTACCGTGATCGCGCCCGCGGGCGCCGGGATGCCGGTGAAGAAATTTGCCGCCCAGGCCGGCTTGTTGGGATCATCGATCATCACGTTGAAGCGCGCGAGGCGCAGCCCCGTGCAGATCGCAAACACCATGGCGGCGATCCAGCCCGCCGATTTAAGCTCGTGCAGGATCCAGAAATAAACAATCAGCGCGGGCGCGACGCCGAAATTCACAAAGTCCGCCAGGCTGTCGAGCTCGGCGCCAAACCGCGAGGTGCCTTTGAGCAGCCGCGCGAGCCGTCCGTCGATGCCGTCGAGCAGCGCCGCAAACACAATCGCTGCGAGCGCCCATTCGAGCTTGTCCTCGACCGCAAGCCGGATGGCGGTGAGCCCCGCGCAAAGCGCGAGCAACGTAATGACATTCGGCAGCAACGTGCGGACGGGTATCTGCCGGAAGCGACGCAGCTTGGGCGGCTGGCGGTCAGGTTCGAAGGGTGAAAACGGCATGCCCGCAATATAGCGTGGCGCTGCTGCGGTCGCCACGGTCACCTAAATTGAGTGCCCGAGATTAACCAACCCTGAACGTGCGCTGCGGATCGGCGGAGCGCAGATCCGCCAGGATTGTCTCCCCCGCAATCGCGGTCTGCCCCTCAGCAACCAGGAGGCGCACACCGTCCGGAAGGTACACATCAACCCGCGAGCCGAACCGAATCATTCCAATGCGCTCGCCGGCGCCCACGCTTGCGCCTTGCCGGACGAAGCAGACGATGCGACGGGCCACAAGCCCTGCGATCTGCACCAACCCGATGCGTCCCGCTGAAGTCGTAATGACAAACGAATTGCGCTCGTTGCTCTCGCTCGCTTTATCGAGGTCGGCGCTCACGAAAGCGCCCGGATGGTAAATGACGCGCTCGATCCGGCCTGCGACGGGGCTGCGGTTCACATGACAATCGAACACACTCATGAAGATTGAAACGCGCGGCAGCGGCCGCTCGCCGAGGCCAAGCTCCGCGGGCGGGAGCGCATTCAAGATGCGACTCACTCGTCCGTCCGCAGGAGCAACAATGATCCCATCCCGAATCGGGGTCACCCGCTCGGGGTCACGAAAGAAAAAGGCGCACCACAGCGTCGTCATGAACGCGATCCAGCCGAGGGGTGACCACAGCCAGAACAGAAAGAGCGTGATCAAGACGCCCGCGCCGATGAAGGGCAGGCCCTCCCGATGCACCGGGACCAGCTGGGCGCGGATGGAAGCAAGCATGGACATGTTTATTCAGCAGCGTCGGCACGCTCGATCGGGGGCACCTCGTCCGCCTCCGCCGCAAGCTCTTCGATGCGCGGCGGATCGCGATTTGGAGCGGCTGATTCATCATCGACCAGCGCGAGCTTCTCGCGCGCAGCTTCGGCCTCGCGCTGCCGGTTCCACATGCTGGCGTAGAGACCGTCTTTAGCAAGCAGCTGATGATGACTCCCGCGCTCCACGATCCCACCCTGATCGAGCACGATGATTTCGTGGGCACCCACAATGGTGGAGAGCCGATGCGCAATCACGAGGGTGGTGCGGTTGCGCGACACCCGATCGAGCGCGTCCTGGATCTCCTTCTCGGTGTGGCTGTCGAGCGCGGAAGTCGCCTCATCGAGCAGCAGGATGGGAGGCGCCTTGAGAATGGTTCGCGCGATGGCGACACGCTGCTTCTCGCCGCCCGAAAGCTTGAGCCCACGTTCGCCTACTTCGGTGTCATAGCCCTTCGGCGACATGCGGATGAAATCATCGATTTGAGCGAGGCGCGCGGCCTCCTCCACCTCCGCATTGCTCGCATCCCAACGGCCGTAGCGAATGTTGTAACGGATCGTGTCGTTAAACAGCACGGTATCCTGGGGGACCACCCCGATGGCCGAGCGCAGAGACTTTTGCGTCACGTCACGAATATCCTGGCCGTCGATGGAAATGCGCCCGCCAGTAACGTCGTAGAAGCGAAACAGCAGACGGGAGATCGTGGATTTTCCGGCCCCCGAAGGGCCCACCACGGCGACCGTGTGTCCCGCGGGCACTTCGAAACTCAGGCCCTTGAGGATCTGCCGCGCGGGTTCATAGTCAAACGAGACGTTCTCGAAACGAATTGCACCTTTCCTGACGACGAGCGGCTTTGCGCCCGGCCTGTCCTTGATCTCGGGTTCGACAGCGAGGATTGCAAACATGGTCTCGATGTCGATCACCGCCTGCTTGATCTCGCGATACACCATTCCCATGAAATTGAGCGGCTGATAGAGCTGGATCATCATGGCGTTGATCATCACGAGATCGCCCACGGTATTCGTGCCGCGCCGGATGCCGTAGGCACACATGATCATGACCGCGGACAGTCCGAGCGTGAAGATGATCGCCTGGCCGGCATTGAGCATGTTGAGCGACACATAGGCGCGCACGCTTGCTTCCTCGTAACGGGCCATCGAACGATCATAGCGTTTGGCTTCGCGCTCCTCGGCCACGAAATATTTCACTGTCTCGTAATTGAGCAGAGAATCGATCGCCTTGACATTGGCGTCGGTATCGCTCTCGTTCATCTGACGGCGAATGCCGATCCGCAACTCGGTGGCATAGAACGTGTACAGCATGTAGCACGCGACCGTTATCAGAATGACGGCCACGTAGCGCCAATCGAACTGATAGAACAGCACGGCCGTGACCAGCGCGAGCTCGAGTATCGTGGGGAAGAGCTGCATGATGACCATGCGCACGATCGTCTCAATGGCATTTCGTCCGCGCTCGAGCACGCGGGTCAATCCGCCGGTCTTGCGTTCAAGATGAAACCGCAGCGAGAGCTGGTGCATGTGCTCGAACGTGCGGTAGGCGAGCCGCCGTACCGCATTCATCGCTACCTTGGCGAAGATGCCGTCGCGCAACTGCGTGAGCAGCGCCATCAGGATGCGCATGCCGCCATAGGCAATGGTCATGAGGATCGGCGCGGCAAGGCCCCAGAACACCCACGAGCCTGGCAAGACCGGGGCGCTGCCCTCACCCGTGAGCGCGTCGGTCGCCCATTTGAAGGTAAAGGGAACCGCAATGGTGGCGAGCTTGGCCGCGAGGAGAAGCAGCATCGAGAGCGCGACCCGAAGCTTGAGGTCGGGCCGGTCGGAAGGCCAGATGTCCGGCCAGAGCGCCCGTACGATAGCGAACAGGGATGCGCGGCCGCCGGCCAAAACCTCGCGCTTGAGCGCCGCCGCCGATCTCGGATGGTAATCGGTCATCAGAGAGGCCCATCATGACGGGCCGCACCGGCAGACCGTCCAGCACGCCTCATATAGAGATTTTCAGGCCGGCAAACACCCCGCCGGATGGCAGTCCAACAACGCTGGGAAAAGGTCACCTTGACGG
>CATPCO010000417.1 GCA_955652925.1 uncultured Xanthobacteraceae bacterium
CGGACCGGTAAAGACGGACTTCATCCGCGGCCGGGAGGAGGCGCTGCGCGCGGCCAGTGGCAGCGGCGAATGGTTCAAACAACCCGAAGACGTGACACCTCTCGCGCTGTTTCTTGCATCTCAGCCGCGCGACGGACCGACGGGGCAGACCTTCAGCCTCGCGCGGCGCGAGCTCTGACAGGTTCGGGATGGGCGCCCCCGAGACCATTCTATGATGAATGCCCTGTCGGGTACGAAGCAAACAGGGGGAGGAGCTGTATCGTGGCTTTGAACCAAGCTGAGCCAGGTCCCCTGCAAGCTCTAGCCAGCACGCCAACGCCGCCTACA
Source organism: uncultured Xanthobacteraceae bacterium (assembly GCA_955652925.1). Lineage (GTDB taxonomy): Bacteria > Pseudomonadota > Alphaproteobacteria > Rhizobiales > Xanthobacteraceae > VAZQ01. The sequence continues at coordinate 328 of CATPCO010000417.1, forward strand.
GCAGGCTTGGCGGAGCCGCTCACGCCAGGTACTGCGGCGTGGCAGATCCGAGTGACCAATGCCCTCGTCAGCTTGGGCTGGAATGCACTCGTCCTGCTCATCTTTCTCGCCGGCTGGCAGATCCTCACGATCCTCATCAATTCGCGTTTCTTCCCGGGGCCTATCGCCATTTTCCGGGCATTTGCGGATCTCGCAGTCAATGGTGACACGGGTGGCCGCACCTTGTCGGAGCACGCCTGGGCCAGTGTTCAGCGAGTGCTGGTAGGATTTGGCCTGGCTGTTGTCGCAGGGGTGCCGATCGGTCTGCTGATGGGACTCTATCCGCGCGTATACGCCAACAGCAGGGTAGTCCTGGAGCCGTTTCGGTTCATTCCCCCGATCGCCTGGATTCCGCTGGCCATCATTTTCTTCTCGGGCATGACCCGCTTTGCATTTCTGATTTTCCTGGGGGCATTCTTTCCGGTGTTCACTGCTGCGCTCGTGGGTGTGTCAAGGGTCGAGCCGATTCATCGCAAGGTCGGTCTCGTCCATGGCGCGAGCAAGCGATGGATCCTGGGGCACGTTGTCTTCCCCACGGTGCTGCCCGACATTCTTGGGGGCATGCGCGTCGGGCTCGGCGCCGCCTGGCTGACGATCGTGGCCGCGGAGCTCGCCGGAGGCATCTCGCTTGGGCTTGGTCGAATGATGAGCAACTACGCGGAGCTCGTTCAGGTGCCGCAGGTCATTGTTGGAATGGTCTTGATCGGCATGCTGGGTTTGCTCATGAACGAGGTACTGCTGCTGGTGGAAAAGCGGCTGTTCCGATGGCGATGGCAGGTGTCTCTCTGATCGGCCGCAGCAGGATCAGTGCGATGACGACAGCGCAGCAGCATAAGGTCAAGGTGGACATATCGCACCGGTACGGCAATTTGCTGGTGCACGACAGGCTGCAGTTTTCCGTTCGCGAAAATGAATTCTTGTGTGTCTGTGGGCCGTCGGGATGCGGCAAGACGACGTTATTGGATATTCTTGCGGGCATTCTCCCCTCCAGCGAGGGGAATGTGCAGATAGACGGGCGCGCCGTCGATCCCAAACGCGACAGAATTTCCTTCGTGTTTCAGGAGCCATCGACGTTCCCCTGGCTCACCGTGTGGGACAACGTCGCCACCGGATTGCGGATCAAGGCCATCAAAGGCAAAGAGCTAAAGCGCCGTGTGAATGAGATCATCGACATCGTGAACTTGCGCGATTTCATAGATTACTATCCGCACCAGATCTCCGGGGGCATGAAGCAGCGGGTCGCGATTGCCCGGGCGTTTGCCACGGACGCCGATCTCATCTTGATGGACGAGCCGTTCGTGAGCCTGGATCAGCCGACGCGCGAGCGCATGCAACGGGAAGTGCTGCACACATGGGAGCACCGCCGGCACACGGTCGTGTTCGTGACCCACAATCTGGAAGAGGCAGTGTTTCTTGGGGATCGCGTCATCGTGCTCTGTGCGAAGCCGGCCCGCATCGTTGCGGAGATAGCCGTGCCACTGCCGCGCCCGCGCGATCCACTTTCTCCCGAATTCACCAGGATTCGCGCGGAATGTGTTGGCGTCCTACACTCGCTCGATCCGGCCCGGGGCGTCTTGCCGGATCGCAGAATAGCAAAAGCCGGATAGAACCAGGGCATATCCGAGCAGCAGGGAGGAAACGATGCAAACGCGCAGGTCTTTTTCGAAGGTCCTGGCCGCAGTGACGGCCACAGGAATTATACCTCTTGCGCGGCGGTCGTTTGCCGCCGCCCCCGCGATCAAGACCGTGCGGCTCGCCGACCAACCCGGCGCGGAGGTTGATTACGCCGCGGTCTGGATTGCCGAGGGGCTAGGCTATTTCGAGGAGCAAGGCATCAAGATCGAGCGTCACTCGTATGCGAATGGACCAGCCGCGATGCTGGATTTTCCAAGTGGCTCGATCGATGCCGTAATGGCGGCGATCGTTCCTTTCATGCAGTTTGCGGCGCGAGGGGGTGAATTCAAGCTCATCATGTCGCTTACCAAGGGAAATGCGCCTCTTGTCGGGCTTAGAAAATTCAGAACGTACAAGGACCTTGATGGTCAAACAGTCGGCTCGCCGGGTATTGGCACGGTCCACGATGCTGTTCTCGGCTATGTCGAAGAGACGCAAGGCATCAAGCTGCAGCATGTGTACGGCAAGATCACTGATTTCGCCGTCATGACTGAAAAACGGGAGATCAACGCATTCATCGGTTGGGAGCCGGCCTCGGCCGCCGCAATCGCTCAGAATCCTGAGCTGCACTACATCGCCCAGCTGCCGCCTATTCCCCACATGGAGAGCCTCGGTCTGGTTTTCCAACCGAAGATCGCCGCGGAAGATCCAGAGCTGATCGTTCGCTTCGTGCACGCCACGCTGCGCGGGGTCGATTTCATCAAGAAAAATTCGAAGGAAAAGACGGCAGAGCTCATAGCGAAGAAGATGAACGACGAAAAAGCCATTCCGGTCGTCATCAATGCTCTTGGCTCGGTAGAATTGACGGACCCGCGTCTCGACATGCCTTCCACCCGAATCTTGCTCAAGACCATCGCCAAACAAGGCAAGATACCCGCGGACCTCGTCAAGGATGTGGATGGATGGATCGGAAAGTATCTCGA
>CATPCO010000418.1 GCA_955652925.1 uncultured Xanthobacteraceae bacterium
CCCCGACGGACGTAGGGGATTTCTTCGGCCGCGCGTCCTATCACCTTTTCATTGCGCACATGCCCGTTGCAGCCGTGCTTTTCAGCGCCCTCCATTTCCCGGCGAACACGCTCCTGATCTATCTCGCGACCGTGCTGGCCGCCCTTGGACTCAGTGGCATTCTGGTGCCAATGGAAAGGCGCATCAACGATGTGCGACGACGGATCGCGGCCGCCGCATTGGACGGGGCGCCAGTGAACCGGGCAGCCCTGAATGCCAGGCCATTGCGCTGAGGCGGACAGATGGATCTCGCCTGGAATCGCAATCCCGAGTTCACCAAGTGGGTGGTGAGCGCGGGCCTTCTGACGGAGCCGTTCGTCCTCATCGATGTCGGCGTGCAGGGTGGCGAGAACATTCGCTGGCGTCCCTTGGGCGACTGCCTCGTCGTCCATGGCTTCGATCCCATCGAGGAGGTGGTGAAAGAGCTAACGGAAGCCAACGGCGGCCGCCCCAACCGACATTATCACTGGATGGCCCTCGGCAACGCCGACGGGGAGCAGGCCTTCTACTTCAACCCTGCCAATCCGACGGCAAGCTCGATGTATCAACAATCCGCCGGGCGATTTGGGATAGAGACGAGCGAGCAGTGCCGGATGGTTCCCATCCGGCGGCTGGACAGCTTGTGCGCCGAGGGGACAATCCCGACCCCTGATTACGTCAAGATCGACGTGGAGGGCTTTGAGCGCGACGTGCTCCTTGGCGCGCGCGAGTGCCTGCGTGCGGGCGTGCTTGCGCTGCAGACTGAGACCAATTTCGGGGTCAGTCCCGCTTATCCGAACAGCCACTTTGCAACAGTTGCGAAAATTGCCCTGGAAAATCACCTCCTGGTTTTTGATCTCGCGTTCAATCGCATCCCGCGCGCGAGCTTCCAGCGCGCACTCGTTGCCAAGGGATTTGAGCGCGTTGCCGAGCAGGACGCCGTGGGCCGGCCGGCCACGGTGGATGTCTTATTCGCGCGCGATCTGATCGACGAGGTTGACCATTTGGATAATTACCGGTCTCCCCCTCGACGCGTCAGCATCAACCAGCTGATCAAGTCCATGATCATCTGCGAATTGCACGCATTGAACGATGTTGCACTCGATACCGCCGAGCGCTTCGCCGAACACCTCGGATTTCACCTCGATGTCGATCGGGCGGTGCGTCTGCTTGCCGATCCGGCGTGCGTGACCAACGAATATCGCAGGCAGCTGCGGGCGCAAAAGCGCGCCTATGAGGAGCAAAAGCGCGCCTATGAGGAATCGACCAGCTGGCGCGTCACCGCGCCGCTGCGGTGGACGAGGCTCCTCTTCGGCGCACCCCGCCAGCAACCCGCGGTCGAAGAAGACTAGCCGCGTTCAGGAAGCCAGCCGCAGGTTCCGCTTCACCCGGCGCACGATGCGGCGGCCGAGATGCCTAGCGAGCTCGGCTGCGGGGATGTCGTGCAGGCTGAGTTCTTTGTTTGCGTCTGCACCTGGAAGGCTCTCCGGCCGCGGTAATATTCCCCATCGACGACGAGCGGGTAGCGATCCTTGGCACTTTCGGGCAGCATGGGCTCGTACGCGGCCTGAATCGGAATGCAGAACTCGGTGTCGTGCAGCTTGCGCTGCAGCCCGACCAAGAGATGCGTCGTCTTGGCGTTGAGGGTGAGAAACTCCAAGAGCCTCGGCTCCCAGGGTACGAGGCTTGACAGCGACCGGGCCCACCCAGGTTCCTAGCGTCTGATAGGAGTTGTAGCGCGCCAGCGCCTAGAACAGGTTGGGCTGGTAGCTGAAGAACCCGTGCTCAAGGTGAACCGTGAACGGCAGTGCATCAACCCGCCGGTGAAATCGTGGATCGCATTGAAGGTGTTGCGCTGATCGAGAATATGCTCGCTGGTTCCATGGTTGGTGGTGAGGCCGTATTTGCCGCGCCGATCGGGCGGCACCTGGTCGGCCCGAGAGCGACGGCGCCCCGCAATGACGAGCCGCCTCGGCCGAGCCGGCGTCGGTCCCTGATTCCCCTTGGCTCTCATCGATCAGCCCCTTAAAAGCGGAAGCATTCGGAGTGCAAAGAGTTAAAAATGTCCGTTGGAGGTCCGCGCGCACGGTTATCAGCGCTGCCAATCACCTTGGCAGCCGTATCATTTTTCATATTTGCTTCTGCGGGCTTATTCACTCATCTGCAACAGCGCAACGAGTTCATCCCCGAGCGTTCGAGCCTCGCAGCGGCGGTCTCGAACGTCGTCTATCACGCGCCCCTGGGCAAGGTCTATGCCGGGGTGCTGGCGCGGTTCCTCGAGCTCGACGTGCCATTCGAGCAGTCCATGGCGCAAGCCGCGCGCGGGGAAATCCCGCCGGGCGAGCTCCTGGGCACGACTGCCGATGGAAACGGCATCGGGTACATGACGCTTGCCGCCGTGAGCATGCGCCTGTTCGGGACGAACGTGACTGCCCCCGTCATCGGCATGTTCATCCTGATGGGCATCTCGGCCTTCGCATTCATCTGGCGGTTCAGAGCGCGGAACACCGTGGTTGTCGTGCTCTATTTCTCCGCGCTCACCGTCATGCTGTTCACGTCTCTGAGCTTTGTCCCGGCCTATATCGCCAATTTCGTCGTTGGCGGAATCCGCTATTTCTCCCTGGTCGGCATTCTGCCCGCCTACCATCTGCTGCTGGAATGCACGCAGACGCGCAGCTGGGAGCAGCTCAAACCTGGACGCAATCTCCTTGCGATGACAGTCCAGGTTGTCATTCTCATTCTGGCCATCCTGGTGCGCAATGCCGCCTTCCCACTGATCGCGGCGATCGCAGCTGCGTGGCTGCTGATGCTGCTGATCAATCGCCGCGATCAATTCACCCTTGCACGCCTCACCAACAAGGCCGCCGCCATGGTCCTCATCGCCGCTGCCTTTGTCGGCATCCTGGTTCTCTCCCTGTCAAAGGATTACCTCAAGGCGGGCCGCTTCTCCGAAACCATCTGGCACCGGGTCTTCGTTAGCCTGGGCGTGAGCCCGGAATGGCCGTTCGGGAACTTGAGCGACGTCTATGACTGCTCCCGCTATGGAGGCAAGCATCTGGTGCCCGGCACCGAGGACTGGAATGGCCTGTGCGTGTTTCTTTCGTATATGGCCAAGAACGATATTCCGTTTGCCGTGGCCACCAATCTGACCTATGGGCGGGAATACGATGCGGCGCTTCGCCAAGCCTTCTTCGACATCCTTTTCATGTATCCGAAAGAGACGCTCAGAACGTTCTACTATTACAAGCCGAGGATGATCCTCTCCTCCCTCGAAGAGCTCGCGAGCATCAACTTGCGGGTCAGTCCGGTACTGATCGTGCTGTTCTTTGCGACATTTGCCAATCTATTGGCATTTGCCCTCGTCTCACCGTTGGGGTCGAACGACACCGGTGTCATCGCCGGCGCCACGGTTCTGTTCGCGGTATTCAGCACCATCCCCTACATCGCGGTCTGGGCGATGCCGCATACGAGCGGCGATCTCCTGTGCTTCTGCTTGTTTGGGCTTGGACTTCTTATCACTACCGCGATCGAACGCATTCGCGCTCATCCGCCGTCTCAACTCTGGAGTGCCCCGCGCTCGTCCGGCATAAGCTCCGATCTGATTACTGAGCGGGCTTTGCGTCGTTTTCCGTCGTGGCGCTCTTCTCGGGCGTGAACACGGAAAGCGCCTCGGTGACGATCGGCCGCCACCGGTCTGCAAGCGTGCGAATGTTCTGCTCAAGTTTTTGCTTGCGCTCGGGGGAGGGCTCCTTGCCAGGGTCGGCCGCGCGCTCGATGAAACCTTCGATCTTGGTCCAGAACGAGCCTTCGACAGCCTGATAGAAGGTCGACTCGGCGGCAAAGCGTACGCGGTCAATCGCAGCCTCAAGCTTGGCCGAAATGAGCGTTGCGGCGACCAAGGCGCCGAGCGTGGCGAGCACGATGAAGATGCCGGTCTTGAGCGCGAAGACGCCGACATTTGACGCGCGCGCATTGCGTAATTGAACTTGCTCCGGCTTGCTGATGAGGTCGGCATCGACCAGGCCCGCGTCGATGTCGGCAACGAGCGCCGTCTTCTTCTGCTCCAGCGCCGCCAGCGCGGATGCGACGTCCGGGCCTTGCGCGTAAAGCCCGAGCCGGGGCACCGCCGCAATGGCAGCGCCGCTTTTGCGGCGAATGACGGTATCGAACTCATCAAGATTGCTCATGGCCCTCTCCCCTCATTCATCGGCTGTCCGGACGAGCACAGCGTCCCACGCTTCCCTCCCCCGCGCGCGCGGAGGGAAACGCTCCGCCACATCCGGGACACAAGGTTGCGTGCCCGCCAAATGCCATTTATCAAGCAAGGCTGCGACCCCTTGTCAAAGCACGGCTCCGCGCAGGCATGTCCACCTCGTTCACGCCCGGCCTGGTCACCCCGATGCCGCTCCCCCGCGGCGCGTCGGCCAACCCGTTGCCCGAGCCGCCGATTGCACTCTCGATTATCACGCCGATCTATAACGAGGAGCAGAACATCCCCAAGCTCCTCGCCGGATTGTTGCAGGCGCTTTCGCGGCTGAACAAACGTTTCGAGATCATTGCCGTCAACGACGGGAGCCGCGACGGCTCGCTTGCTGCGCTGCGCCGGCAGGCAATGCTCCACCCGGAGCTCAAGGTGTTGGATTTTCGCCGCAACTACGGACAGACCGCCGCAATCATGGCCGGCATCGATCACGCCAGCGGCGACGTCATCATTTCCATCGACGCCGATTTGCAGAACGACCCCGCGGATATTCCCGAGCTCCTGGCCAAGCTTGACGAAGGCTTTGATGTCGTGAGCGGGTGGCGCAAGGATCGCAACGACGGCGAGTTGCGCAGGAACATGGTGAGCCGCATCGCCAACCGGGTCATCTCACGCATCTCCGGCGTGCACCTGCACGACTACGGGTGCACGCTCAAGGCCTATCGCTCGGACGTGGTGAAGGGCGTACGGCTCTACGGCGAGATGCACCGCTTCATCCCGATCTATGCGAGCTGGATGGGCGCCCGGGTGGCGGAAATCCCCGTGCGCCACCATGCGCGTGAGCATGGCCATTCCAACTACGGCCTGGAACGCATCTTCAAGGTGATCCTCGACCTGATCGTGGTCAAATTCCTCGATCGCAATTTCGTCAAGCCGATCTACGTGTTCGGCGGCTTCGGAATTCTCTCCTTGCTGCTCGGCGCGGCAAGCTTCCTGCTCATGCTTGCTCTGCGATGGTTCGAGGGTATCTCAATGATCTCGACGCCGTTGCCGCTCGTCACCGTCATGGGGCTCATGACCGGGGTATCGAGCATCCTCATGGGGCTTCTCGCCGAGATGATGGTGCGTACCTATTTCGAATCGCAACAACGCACGAACTACATGGTGCGCGAGCGCATTAATTTCGACCCGGCGGATTAGACCTCACGAATGGTGCCCCCAAAGCGAGCGCGAGGTGAGGGGCTCTCCTCGGTTTGAGAAAGCGTGCGTTAGATGTGTGGCATCGCTGGCTTTGTGGGGTTCGGCGGCAGAGCGGACCTGGAAGCGATGACGGCGGCGCTGGCCCATCGCGGGCCAGACGGATCGGGCACGTGGATTTCTCCGGAGCGGCCGGTGTTCCTTGGCCATCGGCGCCTCTCGATCCTCGACATCGAAGGCGGCGCGCAGCCCATGTGGGACGCAGCGGGCGACATCGGCGTCGTCTTCAACGGCGAGATCTACAATCACCGAGAGCTGCGCCGCACCCTCGAAGCGGCCGGCCATCGCTTCCGCAGCTCCCATTCCGATACCGAGGTGCTTGTGCACGGCTGGCGCGAGTGGGGGGAAGGGCTGCCGATACGGCTCAACGGCATGTTTGCCTTTGCGATCTACGATCGCGCGCGCCGCCGCCTGTTCATGGCGCGCGACCGCTTCGGCGAGAAGCCGCTCTTTGTCTACCGGCAACCGGGACGGATCGCCTTTGCGAGCGAGCTCTCCGCGCTGCTGCGTCATTCCGGCATCGCGGCTGAGATCGATCCGCGGGCGCTGCAGAAATTCTTCGCATGGGGGTTCGTCCCTTCCCCGCATGCGCTCTACCGGCACTGCAGGCAGGTCCCTGCCGGAAGTTCGCTCCTCTACGCGCTCGATGATGATTCCCTTTCCGAGTCCCGCTACTGGAAGTTTCGCCTCGACCCCGATCGCTCTCTCACCGACAAGGACGTGCCGCGGCTCGCCGAGGAGCTGCGCGCACTGTTCGCGCAATCGGTCGAGCGCAGACTGATGAGCGATGTCCCGCTGGGGCTGTTCCTCTCGGGCGGGATCGATTCAGGGGCCGTGCTTGCTGCCACCACGCGCGTGCTCCCGGCCGGGCAAGTGCATGCTTTCACGATCGGCTTCACGGAGCCGAG
>CATPCO010000419.1 GCA_955652925.1 uncultured Xanthobacteraceae bacterium
ACCGTTACGGGTATCTCGGACAATGCGACAACGCTGTCTACCAAGCGGCTATCCCTTCTCAAGGAATTGCTACCAAACCTTCGCCGGGTTGCGATGCTGTGGAATGCAGACGATCTCGGCATGTCACTGCGCTACGAAGCTTCGGCCACCGCTGCTCGATCGATTGGTGCCACCGTGGAGCCGCTGGGGGTGCGAGAACCTCACGCGCGACGTCCTCACGAGCAGCTCGGCAGTTGGGCTCGTTGTAGCTCTAGGCCTTGCAGGGCTCGCATATTGGCAGCGGGAGATTGCCATCGAGCAGCGCGCCATCGCGGAAGGCCGGCGCGTAGCAGTATTAGCTGAGGCGGGTTTCGGAAAGGACAATCTGCTCTAGTACCCGGAATCACAGTTGACTGATACGTTTGTCTTGACGCGACCCTATCGCTGAAGACTCCTGGTCAGCAACCGCATGAACAACCTCAACGCTATTCCGTTTTTTTCGCTTGCATGACGGGGTATCAAAGTTTTTCACTGTAAGTGACGCATGTAAAGTAAGCCGCGTCGACGCTGTACGTTCTCGGTTGCATGCCTCGGCCGGCGTGCCGGTTGCCAGCACACCCGCCCTCGCCCATCATGAGATGTCCTGACAGGGAGGGACAGCCATGATGAGCCTCTCGCCCAATCTGCCACCTGACAAGCAGCGCGAGATGCTGCGCCAGATGCTGATGATCCGGCGCTTTGAGGAGCGCGCCTCGGCGGACTACCTCGCCGGGAAGATCTACGGCGTCGTGCATTGCTATATCGGCGAGGAGGCGGTCGCGGTCGGCGTTTGCAGCACCCTTAAGCGCGACGACCGGATCATCTCGACGCATCGAGGCCATGGCCATTGCATCGCCAAGGGTGCCGATCTCAACCGCATGATGGCGGAGCTGTACGGCCGGCAAACCGGCTACTGCAAAGGCAAGGGTGGCTCAATGCATATCGCCGATTTCGACATCGGCATGCTCGGTGCCAACGGCATTGTCGCGGGCGGAATATCGATTATCACCGGCGCCGGACTTGCGGCGCAGATGGAGGGAAAGCGCGGCGTCGCGGTATCGTTTTTTGGCGACGGCGCTTCGAATGCCGGGCCGTTCCACGAGTGCCTCAACATCGCGGCGGCCTGGAAGCTGCCGATGATCTATGTCTGCGAGAACAATATGTACGCGGCGCAGACCGCGGCTGCCGTGACGCATGCGCTGAGCGATGTCGCGGCAAAGGCTGCCGGTTACGGTATTCCCGGTGTCGTGGTCGACGGCAACGACATCTTTGCCGTCTACCAGGCCACGAACCGCGCGGTGGAGCGGGCTCGAGCGGGGGAGGGTCCGACGCTGATCGAGTGCAAGACCTACCGCTGGCGGGCCCATACCGAGCGCCGCGGGCAGCCCGATCCGCGCGACCCAGCCGAAATTGAAGCCTGGAAGGGGCGTGATCCGATCACGCGGCTCGAACGGCAGCTGCGCGACCAGGGCCACCTAGACGATGCGGGGCTGCGGAGCATGGAAGGCGACGTTATGCGCGTGCTCGAAGCCGCTGTCACATTCGCCGACGCCAGCCCGTTCCCGCTGCCCGAGCAGGCGACCGACGATGTGTTTGCGGCCTGAGGCGAGGAGACGACGATGCGAGAGCTGACATATAACGAGGCCGCGCTCGAAGCCGTCGCCGAGGAGATGCGGCGCGACTCCAAGATCTTTTACATGTCGACCGACGCGCTGCCACCGCTGCTTAACGAATTCGGGCCGCAGCGGATCAAGGCGACGCCGATCACGGAAGCCGCCTTTACCGGCATCGGCATCGGAGCGGCCGGGTGCGGTTTCCGCCCGATCGTCGACTGGCGCCAGGTAACGTTTTGTTTTGTCGCGATGGACCAGATCGTCAATCAGGCTGCTAAAATCCATTACATGTTCGGTGGGCAGGTGACCTTCCCGCTGCTCTTCCGCGCATCGGTCGGGGGCGGCGGGCTGGTGGCGGCGCAGCATTCCCAATCGCCATATTCGATGTTCATGAATGTCGCGGGGCTGAAGATGTTTCTGCCGTCGACGCCCTACGACATGAAGGGCCTGTTGAAGACGGCGATCCGCGACAACAACCCTGTCATCTCGTTCGAGTCGAGCCGCTTGATGGGACGCAAGGGTCCCGTCCCGGAAGAGGACTACGCGATCCCGCTCGGCCAAGCCGATGTCAAGCGCGAGGGCCGCGATGTCACGGTCGTCGCGCTCGCTTGGCTGGTGCACGAGGCGCTCGCCGCGGCCGAGGCGCTCGATAAGGAAGGCGTGTCTGTCGAAATCGTCGACCCGCGCTCGCTGGTGCCCCTCGACGCGGAGACAATCTGCAGCTCGGTGCGGAAGACCGGCCGTCTCGTGATCGCCGACGAGGCGGGGCCGACCGCCGGCTTCTCGGCGGAGATCGCCGCGGTCGTCGCTGAGGATGCCGCGACGTTCGAGCGGCTCGCGGCCCCGGTGAAGCGAGTCTGCGCCTTGCAGGTGCCGATCCCCTACAGTCCCGTCCTCGAAAACCACGTATTCCCGGACCGCAACCGCATCATCGCTGGTATCCGCGAAGTGCTTGACGCAAAGGGCCCGGCGCGCGCGGTGTAGAGCGGAGATCGATCGATGTCCCTGGCGCCGATCGTCATTGCCGACAGCATCACCCGCGTCGGTCCGGAAGCCACCGGTGCGGTGGTGGTCAACGCCTCGCACGGCGGCGTCTATGCCGCCTATCTCGCCGCGAAGCTGCATGCTGCCGCGGTGATCTTCAATGACGCCGGAATCGGCCGCGATCGTGCCGGGATCGGCGGCCTCGATTACCTGCAGAAACTGGGCATCGCCACCGCCGCCGTCGGCCATGAGACGGCTCGGATCGGCGATGGCGCCGATATGATGGCGACAGGTGTCATCACGCACGCGAATTCGCTGGCCAGATCGCTGGGCGTAAGCACGGGCCAATCATGTCACGACGCCGCTACGCGGCTGCAACAGGCGCGGCCCAGCGCAAAGCCCGCGCCGGAAGCGCTGGAAGCGGTATTCCTGCTTGAGATCGAGCCGCCGCAAGTTTGGGCGCTCGACTCCGCGTCGCTCGTCCTGCCTGAGCATAAGGACGCGATCATCATCACCGGCTCACATGGCGGTTTGCTCGGTGGAAAGCCCGAGACTGCGCTCAAATACGATGTGCGCGGTGCGCTCTACAACGACGCAGGGATCGGCAAAGATTCCGCCGGTACGTCACGCCTGCCCGCGCTCGACGCGCGTGGCATCGCGGCGGCGTCAGTCTCTGCAGCGAGCGCTCGCATCGGTGATGCGCGCTCGACCTACGAGGATGGGATTATTAGCCGGGCCAATCGCTGCGCCGCGACGCTTGGCCTTGGCGAAGGCATCAGTGCGCGCGAATTTGTCGACAGACTGCGCCGCGCCCTCAATTCGTAAGGAGGAACCATGGCCCAGACCCTGCAAAATCGCCCGTCCGGTGCGATGACTGGTGGGCGAGCGCTCGCCGAGATGCTGCATCTGGCGGGTGCCGGGCCGATGTTCGGCATGGGCGGGTTCCAGCTTTTGCCGTTTTACGACGCGGTGGGTCTTCTCGGGTTGAACCATCATCTGATCAACGACGAGCGCTGCGGCGCCTTTGCCGCTGACGCTTATGCCCGGATCACCAACCGCCCCGGTATTTGCGATGCGACGCTCGGCCCGGGGGCAACCAACCTGGTGACCGGCCTCATCGAATCGCTCAATGGAGGCATCCCGGTCGTCGCGATCACGGGCGACAGCAACCGTGCCCATTCCTGGAAGAATATGACCCAGGAAAGCCATCAGGTCGAAATTCTGAAGCCCGCGGTCAAGGAACTAATCCGCGTCGAGATGACCAGCCGCATTCCGGAGCTAGTGCGCCGGGCGTTCGCGGTCGCGACCTCCGGCCGGCCGGGCCCGGTGCTGCTCGACGTGCCGGAAGACGTGGCGCATGGCGTCCACGATTTCGCCCCAGAGGCATTTGTTATCGACGAAAGCACCCTAAAGGCGCCCGCGCGGCGCATTCGACCCGCCCGCGAGGATATTGAACGTGCCGCGAGATTGATCGCTGGGGCGAAACGGCCGCTGCTGCTGACCGGCGGCGGTATCCACCTTTCAGAGGCGTGGGAGGCGCTGATCCGCTTCGCCGAGGCGCAATCGATCCCGGTCGCGCACACGATGAGCGGAAAAGGTGGCATCGCCTGCGCCAACCCGCTCAATGTGGGCTTGTTTGGTCGCTATTCGCGCATCGCCAACGAACTAATCGAGGCGGCGGACTGCCTGATAGTCGTCGGATGCAAGCTCGGTGAGATCGCCACAAAGCGTTTCGTACTGCCGCCGCCGCACATTCCGGTGATCCACCTCGACATCGTCGCCGAGGAGATCGGCCGCTGCATCGCGGCTGAGATCGCGCTCTGGGGGGATGCGCGAGCGGGGCTCGAAGACCTCGCCGCGGCGCTGTCCGACAGCAGTAAGGCCGCCCGCGCGACGCGCGCCGATTACGCCGCCGAAATCGTGCCGCGCATGAAAGCCTGGGAGGAAGATGCTGCGCCGCGGCTCAACTCGTCCGATCGGCCGGTGCACATGGCCCGGCTGTGCCGCGAGCTCAACAAGACGCTGCCCCCTGACTCGATCCTAGTCGCCGATGGCGGGTTTGCCGGTCATTGGACCGGCCTGCTCTACGACACCAAAATCGCCGGGCGGCATTTCATCCCTGACCGCGGCTTCGCGTCGATTGGCTACGGATTACCGGGCGGGATGGGGGCGTGCTTTGCCGCGCCGGACCGGTCCGTCGTCGCAATTTCTGGCGATGGCGGGTTCAACATGATGCTCGGCGAGCTGGAAACCGCGCGCCGCGCCGGGCTCGGGCTCACGGTGATTGTCGTCAACAACGCCGCGTCGGGTTACGTCAAAGCGCTGCAGCACGCGATGATGGGCGGCCGCTATCAGTCTGCCGACCTGGTCGAGATGAATTACGCCGCGATCGCCCGCGCGATGGGCTGCAGCGGCATCCGCGTTGAGGATCCCGAAACGTTGTCCGACGCGTTGCGGCGAGGAATGGAAGAACGCGACCGCCCGACGGTGATCGACGTCGTCGTCACCCGCGATCCGGCGCAGATGCTGCCGGCGGTCGACAACCGAACGGTAGAGATCAAGCAAGGCGATCGAGTGGCTTGAGGCCGCGGGAAGCGCTCTCGAGCCACTTCGTGCCGGGCGGGTTTTCGGCGAACGGGTAATCGACGGAAAAGCAGCCGGTCCATCCCATTAGCGGTCAAGCTGCTTGGTCGCCGCGTGTGCAATGGTCGGGCCCCGCGCAAGCTCCTCGGCGAAGGCCGCCTGACGGCTCCAAAGAGGTAACGCAGGCACAGAACTAGCCGCGCTGCGCGGGGGGCGCACC
>CATPCO010000420.1 GCA_955652925.1 uncultured Xanthobacteraceae bacterium
ACGACGAATTGTTTCAGCGGGGTATCGATCTCGTAAAAATAGATGTTCGCAATGAAGCCGTAGATGCCGGCATCAATGCTGGTCGGCTTGTCTCCATGCACATAACCCTGCGCGGGAATGAGATTGGCGAGCACGCTGAGATCCGCGAGCCCGCGTGCGTAGGCGGCATCGGGCGTGTAGCGCCCGATACCCTGAAAGTAATAGCGCTGAAAGTTGAACTCCTGCGCTTTGCGCAGTCCGGCCTCGGTGAGGCTCGGATGCTCCCGCAATAGTGCATCACGGAACGCCGGCCAGAACCGCTCGTCCTTCCAGCGCGAGTACGACATCACCCAATAGAGATCATCGAGCATGCGCGTAATCAGATGGCTGATAGCGTGCTGCGTCGGGGTCAACCCGGCGTCGATCGTCAGGCCATACCTAGCGGTGAGGTGTGTGATGATGGTGTCGCTGTCGCCGACCGTCTCGCCGTCATCGACGATGTAGGGCAGCTGCCCGCGCGGTGCCGCCGACGCATCGAAAAGGTGCTCATGCCGAAACGCCATCCCGTTAAGGCGCAGAAACGCAAACACCTTGAGGCCATACCCGTTATTGTCGGCAATGCCGAACAGCCCGGGATATGAATAGAGAGTGATCATTGAATCGATCAGCGCGTATCGCCGCGGATGTTCAGGCGTGATAGGGTGGTGCGTCTCGCCAACCCGAAAGGTGCCCCATGTCCAATGTCACCTACGAGATCGTCCAGCACGACGACGGCTGGGCCTATAAGGTCGACGGCGTTTTTTCGGAAACCTATCCGACCCATGCTGCGGCGCTCGCGGCGGCACAGGCCGCCGCCAACGAGCAGGAAGTTCCCGGCCACACCGAAACCATTGAATACGAGGATGATAAGGGCAAGTGGCACACCGAAACCGCCAGCGGCCGAGACCGCCCGCACACCGTCGTCAAGGACGTGGATTGAGCTGTTTCGAGTGACGGGCAGCGCCAGCGCACGGCGCGCCGCTAGCAAGGAGATCAGCCATGCAATTTGAAGTCTCACGCATAACTCGTTCTGAGTGCGGCGCAAGCGAATGGGAAGCTCGCGTCGATCTTGCAGCCGCGCATCGGCTTGCCGTGATGCACGGCTTCAGCGAGGGGATTTTCAATCACCTCACCCAGGTCGTCCCCGGCAAACCCGACCGCTACTACCAGATTCCCTTCGGGATGCACTGGTCGGAAGTCAAGGCGTCTTCGTTCATGGAGGTGGGGATCGACGACGGTGAGGTAAAGCGCGGGGCCGGCGAGGTCGAGCGATCGTGCTATTGCATTCACGCGCCCATTCATAAAGCGTTGCCGCAGGCAAAAGCGGTGTTCCACACGCATATGCCGTTTGCCAGCGCACTCACCCGTCTCGAAGATCCCCGCATAAAGGAAATTGGCCAGACCGAAGTCGGGCTGATGGATCTGATTGCATATGACGACAATTACGCCGGCCCGGCGTTTGAGCCGGAGGAAGGCGAGCGCCTCGCCAGGGTTCTCGGCAACAAAACGGTGCTCTTTATGGCCAACCATGGCGTGACGACGGTCGGCCAATCGGTAGCCGATGCCTATGACCGGCTTTATTACCTCGAGCGCGCGGCGCAGGTCCAACTTTACGCCATGTGGACCGGTCAACCTCTTAAGCAGCTGCCTGAGACGGTCGTCGAGAAGACGAAGAGGGATATCGGGGGCAACCGCTTCTACGACGGTCCGTCACCGGCGCAACGGCATTTTGACGCTCTCAAGCGCATTCTCGATCGCCAGGAGCCCGATTACGCCTCGTAAGCCACCTATCTGCAAGAGCAGCTAAAACTCATCGGTGCCGGCCGCGTCGCCAAGATCGGTATCGGCAAAGAGCTGATCGAGCGGCTTTATTGCCTTGATGAGACCTTGCTGCTGGCAATAGCGCTGGACGGTTTCCAGATTCTTGCGGTTTGCGGCACTCAAGCCGTATGACCAGGGATCAGGCCCGAGCAACTCTTTCTGTTCTTCTACTGCCTTGCGCACCCAGGCAAGCGGCACCATCCGCGGATTGGCAACCCGCTTGTAGGCGAGCTGCTTGGCTTGCTCGAACGCCTTGACCAGATTGGTCGTCACCCAGGGATATTTTTCGATCACCTCCTGCTTGATGGTGGTCACGTGCATGATCGGAAAGATGCCGGTTTCCTTGAAATAGGCGGCCTCGACCTGGTGATAATCAGGGAACAGCCGCGCGATGCGCTGATCGCCTTGCACGAAGGGTCGCGGCAGATCCGGCGAGATCATTGCGGGGATATCGCCATCCGCAAGCATGTCGCTCAGCGTCTTGCCGCTTTCTTTCATTTTGATACGCAGCCCCGATGGTGGCGTAAAGCTGATGTCTTCGCTGCGATCGACAAGCCAGGTGACGGAACGGTGATCGAAGCCGTAGTACTCCTCAAGGATGCCGCGCATCCAGATATTCGCCGCGGGTTGAAAATTGGTGCCCCCGATCACTTTGCCGTTCAGATCCTTGGCCTCTTTGACGCCAGATTTTGTGTTGACGAAAACGAAGCCGTGCCGGAAGCGCCGATGCAGGAAAACCGGTATCGCCGTAACGGGTTCGCCCCGCTCGCGGATCATGAAATAGGCGGCGACGTTTTCCTCGCACACGTCGAATTCATGCTTGCGTCCCATGCGCCAGTGACGCTCGCGTGGACCCATATCTGTCAGGAATACGAGGTCGAGGCCGCCCGCTTGTAGCGTGCCGTCGATCAACGGCCGCACGATATCGTAGTCGCCGCAGGCGATGGTCAACTTCAGCTTTGCCATCCGGTTCTCCTGTTCGAGCAAGCCATTTCCTGTTCGTCAGCGATAGAGCAGTATGCCTGATGAAGCTGCTTGATCTCGACAGCAGCCTTGCCGCGCGCAAGGAGCTCGCGAAAGAGCTTCATTACACCGGCTCGCTCGATGGTTCCGCCGAAATGAACATCTGGCTGCACAAGCAGGTGATGACGAAGCTTGCGGAGAACGGCGGTAAGGTGCCGGCAGATTTGCGGCATTCAGCCTAAATCGCCGAATTCGCGCGACCTTAAGATAAAGGCTGCTGGCCTGCATGGCAGGCCGGCATCACCGAAGCCGTGTTTTTTCTGATCGCCGGGCAGTCGAAGCAAGAGGCGCGGGACGCGGAGCCGCCTGCTTTTGCTTGAGTGTTGTTCGTTGCCGATTCATCGCCGACCCACTCCCAACCCACTCCCCGACAGATGTTGCGGTTTGCGACCAAAGAGCAAATAATGTGCGCTCTTTGACAGCGCGCGTCTTGGCGAAGCTGGTTTGACCCAGCACGGGAGGAACTCATGACAGCCGCGGCTCCCACACTCCAGCGGTCCAGCATCTGGTGGCTATTCCTGCTTCAGGGGATTGCTGCAATCATTCTGGGCCTGATGCTCCTCACCGCTCCGGGCGCGACCCTGCTGGTAATGGTGACGTTCCTTGGCTTCTACTGGCTTATCGAGGGTATCTTGGCGCTCGTGCATATTTTCGTGGATCGCTCCATTCCGTGGGTCTGGTCGCTTCTCATTGGGATTGTCGGCATTGCGGCTGGGCTTCTCGTGGTGAGGCACCCTTTGCTCGCCGCGCTCACCGTTCCCACGGTGCTCGTGATCATCCTTGGTGTGCAGGGGCTGATCATGGGGGTGCTCGAAATTATCGGCGGATTTACCGGTGGCGGGATTGGGTCGTTCATTCTCGGCGTGATCAACCTGTTGATCGGGCTTCTGCTGTTGAGCTCACCAATGACAGCGGCTTTGGCGGTGCCGTTTGTATTTGGCGTTATCCTGTTGATCGAGGGAGTGGGTCTCATCATCTGGGCATTTCGCGTCCGGGCGTAACACCCGAGCCGATCACCGCCACGCGATGGCCCAAATCGCTGGCTCATCCAGCGAGCGATGGCCGCGACGGATCCGCCGTTCTCCATGAGCTTGCCGAACAGGGCACCCAGCAGAAACAACGGAAAGAACTGCGCCAGAAATTCCGCCGCACTGCCCATGAAGGTTTGGGTCCAATGGGCGAGCAGCGGCTGCCCCGCAACGGCTGCTGCAATCAGCGCTGCGGCGGGAGCGAGCAACATCAAACAGCACGCTCCATCCTTTGTAGGCGAGCCAGATCAGGAGGCCGAGGCCGAGCAATATGCCGAGAAGGCCCATCGGTCAGACATTGTCCAGAAGGGAATCGAGGTCGAAGGTTGAGCGCCGGCCCAAATCCTCGATGTGACTTTGGAGAAAGCTTTCCGCACAACGGCGGCCTTCGTCGCGCAGCATACAGAAAAACTCCCATTCGGCATTAAGCTTGGAGGAGTATCCGAGCTCAACCATCATTTCGCTGGCGATACGATGGATGCGCATTCCGGCCCAGCGCGCACCCTCGCAATCACCCGCATTGGCCACTTGCCGCAGGACTGCGATCAGTCTGAGCTCTTTCATCAGCGGCGAGTTGAAAGAGACTTCGTTCAGGCGGTCAAGAATCTCGCGCGCCGAGCGCGGCGTGCCAGGCCGCTCGACCGGATTGACCTGCACCAAGACCGTATCGCTCGACGCGCATTCGCGTACCAACGGCGTGATGGTCGGGTTGCCCACGTAACCGCCGTCCCAATACGCCTCGCCGTCGATCTCGATTGCCTGAAACAATGTGGGGAGGCACGCGGAAGCGAGCAGCACGTCGGGGGTGAGATCGGTGTTGCGGAACACACGGCCCCGGCCGGTGCGGACATTGGTGGCGGTCACGAACAGCCGTATCGATGATTGTGCGAGGTTCCCAAAGCCGACACATTCGGCCAGGATATCGCGCATGGGATTGGCGCCGCGCGGATTAAGGTCGTAAGGCGAGAACACGCGCGCAGCCATGTCGAACGCGAGGAAAATGGGTGACGTATCCATCGTCCATCGCCCCAACAGCACGTCCAACGGCGTGCGCCGAAAGGGACTGAATGTGGCAGCACGTGAGACGCGGCGCCAGAAATCCTCGAGCGCGACCTTGGCGCCTTTCGAACCACCTGCCGCGTGACCGTGCACCAGCACGGCCGCATTCATTGCGCCGGCGGAGGTGCCCGAGATTCCCTCGATCTGGAGCTGCGGTTCTTCCAGGAGGCGATCGAGCACGCCCCATGTGAAGGCACCGTGGGCGCCGCCGCCTTGCAGCGCGAGGTCGATCAGAATTGGATCGCGATCAGGTTTTGCCGCGGCATTAGAAGAAGGATCCGACATTTTGCCTCATACGAGCCGAGAGATAATTTCCTCATGAAGATGCAGGCATTCCATTGCCATGCGCTGATCGCTGCATATAGGCGGACCTTGAGACCGGATTATGATGCGCAAACACGCGCACATTCCCGAGCATCGCGTGCTGACCTTCAGATATGACATCAGACAGAACCAGTAGCGGTATGTTGGCTCTAAGTACGGCCGTTCTCGTGGCCGCGGCGCTCTACCTCGGACGCTCGGTTTTCGCGCCGGTCGCATTTTCGATTTTCACGATCGCAATTGTCTGGCCTTTCCAGAGTGCCTTGCAGAGGAAAGTACCGAAGCTTGTCGCGCTTCTTTTTACGATTCTGGTGACACTGACTGTGCTGACCTTGCTTGCACTTGGGATAGCGTGGGGCAGCAGCCAGATCGGCCATTGGCTCCTGAGCAATCTTGACCGTTTTCAGTTGATTTACAGCAGCAGCAACAAATGGCTCGAAGAGCACGGCATCTTCGTCACCGAGATGTTTGTCGATCGATTTGACGTGTCTTGGCTTGTGCGTTTTGCCCAGCAATTTGCAGTGCGACTTAACTCACTGGTTGGTTTTGC